>JAKCAB010000105.1 GCA_021839785.1 bacterium
CTCCTCGCTGTCGAAGAGCGACTCGGCGAGGGCGCGCGCCAGTTCGGTTTTGCCGACGCCGGTCGGCCCGAGGAAAATGAACGAGCCGATGGGGCGCTTCGGATCTTTGAGGCCGGAACGGGCGCGGATGACGGCGTCGGCGACGGCCTGCACGGCTTCGTCCTGGCCGATGACGCGCTGGTGAAGAATCTGGTCGAGGCGCAGGAGTTTCTCCTTCTCGCCTTCGAGCATCCGGCTCACCGGAATGCCGGTCCAGGACGCCACGACCTGGGCGATGTCTTCGTCGGTGACTTCCTGGCTGAGCAAATGCGGACCGGTGCTGGCGGCCTTTTGTTGCTGGTCGAGCGCCGCCAGTTTTTTCTCCAGCTCGGGGATGCGCTCGTACCGCAACTGGCCCGCGCGCACGCGGTCGTAGGCACGCTCCGCTTTTTCCAGATCGATGCGGGCCTGTTCAAGCTGCGAGTTCAACACGCTGCCGGCGTTGATGGCCGTCTTTTCGTTCTGCCACTGGGCGGTGAGCCGGGCGGATTGTTCCTTCAAATTCGCGAGGTCGCGCTCGATTTTCCGCAGGCGCTCGCACGAGGCCTCGTCTTTTTCCTTCTTCAGCGCTGTCTGCTCGATCTCGAACTGCATGATCTGGCGGTCGAGCTGGTCGATCTCGGTGGGTTTCGAGTCCAGTTCCATGCGCAGGCGCGACGCCGCTTCGTCCATCAAATCCACCGCTTTGTCGGGCAGAAACCGGTCTGCGATGTAGCGGTGCGACAGCATGGCGGCAGCGACCAGCGCCGCATCCTGGATGCGCACGCCGTGATGGACTTCGTAACGCTCCTTCAGGCCGCGGAGAATCGCGATGGTGGCCTCGACCGAAGGCTCGGCGACGAGCACGGGCTGGAAGCGCCGTTCCAGCGCCGGGTCTTTCTCGATGTACTTGCGGTACTCGTCCAGCGTGGTTGCGCCGATGCACCGCAGTTCGCCGCGCGCCAGCGGCGGCTTGAGCATGTTGCCGGCGTCCACCGCGCCTTCGGCCTTGCCCGCGCCGACGATGGTGTGGAGCTCGTCAATGAACAGCAGGACGCGCCCTTCGCCGGCAGTCACTTCCTTGAGAAACGCCTTGAGCCGGTCCTCGAACTCGCCGCGGTACTTCGCGCCGGCGATCATCGCGCCGAGGTCCATCGCGACCAGCGTCTTGTTCTTGAGCGACTCCGGCACGTCGCCGCTGACGATGCGGCGCGCGAGGCCCTCGACGATGGCGGTCTTGCCCACGCCTGGTTCGCCGATCAGCACCGGGTTGTTCTTGGTGCGGCGCGAGAGCACCTGCATCACGCGGCGGATCTCGTCGTCCCGGCCGATCACCGGATCGATCTTGCCAGCGCGGGCGAGCGCCGTGAGGTCGCGGCCGTACTTTTCGAGCGCCTGGAACTTGTCTTCCGGATTCTGGTCGGTGACGCGCTGGTTGCCGCGCACTTCCATCAACGCCTTCAGCACCGCCTCGCGTTTGAGGCCGTGGCCATGCAGCGTCTTCTTCAGCGTCGCGCCACCTTGCTCCACGAGGCCGAGCAACAGGTGCTCGGTGCTGACGTAATCGTCCTTGAGCTTCGCAGCCTCGGCGGTGGCGGCGTCGAGCGCTTTGCGGAGTTGCGTGCCGAGATACGGTTCGGCGCCGCCCTGGACTTTCACGCGGCGATCGAGTTCGCGTTCCAGGTCGGCCTGCAAGGCGGCGGCGGGCACGCCGAGTTTCTGGAGCAGCGGGGGAATCAGCCCGTCGGCCTGGCCAAGCAGCGCGAGCGCCAGGTGTTCGCCGTCGAGTTCCTGGTGCGAATAGCGCTGGGCAATCTGCTGCGCCTCCTGCAGGGCGCTTTGGGCTTTGATGGTCAAGCGGTCGAGTTGCATAGCCGGTCTTGGTTGGCGACGAACGGGCGGATTCTTAGTGGCGACCCCAGTTCGCCCGCCACGGATGAAATAGCCCGGCCGCGCGAATCGTCAAGGGGCGGGGGCGGCGGAGCGACCGCCCTACGGCGCGAGTTCGGCGGGGCTGACCGCGAGGTTCTGACGGATCGCTGCCTCGAGGTCTGCGCCGCGTTTGCCGGTGGCGGCGGCGATTGACGCCGCCATGGCGGACGCGCTGGCGGTGGCGGGCGAGGTGCCCACCACCATGTAGGGTTGTCCCCAAAACGTCACGTAGCTCGTGCCGGGGGCGCCGACGTCCACGAAGTTGCCGTAGTTCGCATACGAAGCGATGTTGCCGCTCCGGTTCACCGCGGTGACTGCAATGACCTCCGGGTCCGCGGCCGGGAAGGTCGGACTGGTTACCGGTTCGTTGCCGGCGGCGGCCAGGAACACCACACCCTTGTCATGGCCGGCCTGGATCAGGTTGTGCACAAACGGGCTTTCGTCCGGTCCCCCGAGGCTCAAATTCACGATCGGCGCACCGCTGTTGATCGCGGCCTGGATGCCCAGTGCAACGTCGAAGCTCGTGGCGCTGGAGTTGTTCCCGTACACGTCCACCGGCAAAATGCGCACCGCGCTGCCACTGCTCGCGTCCGGCGCCGCCGCCAGCGTGCGCACCAACGTTTCCGCCATGCTGGTGCCGTGTGCCAACTCATCGGCGGGCGGGGTGGCAGCGCCGGCGACCGAGATTGCCGGCAGCAGGAAATCCTTGATGCCGGCGGCATCGCCTTGCACAGCGGTGTCCACCACCGCCACCACCACGCCCTCGCCCGGCGCCACCGGCTTGGGATCGATTCCCAGCCCCACGCCGCCGGCCGGCAACAGCGCCTCGCCCGACGGCGGCCGATCGACGAGGTAATTCGCATCCACGCGGCTGGTGCCGTCGGTGCCCATCAACTGCGCTCGCGCGGCCTCGGCGGCGGCGGCGGCCGCGAACTTCAGCCGGTACGCGCCCAAGGCGTCCGAGCGGCCGATGATCTTGGCGCCCAGCTTCGCGGCCAGGTCTTCGATCTTCGCATCGCTGCCCGGCTTGAGCGTGACAATCAACTCGTCCTTGAGCCGGTGGCTGCGGCGCTCCTCGGTTGGCGGGACTGCAATGCGCGTGGTGGCGGCCTGGCGCGAGGTGCTGAAGACGTACAACGTCGGTGCCGCGTTGCTGGCGGGCACGAGCACGAAGTTCAGCGAACCGAGCAAGCGGCGCAACGCCTCGCCGGGGGCGAGATCGCTGAACTTGGCATTGACGACGTGCCGGGCCTGCGGATCCACGAAGACGTGCCAGCGCGTACGCGCGGCGATGGTTTCGAGCAGGCGGTCGAGCGGCCAGCCATTGATGTCGGCGGTGACCTTGTTTTCGGCGGGACGCCAATCCAGCCGGCCCGGCGGGCGGGCCGGGGCCGTGCTGGCAAGCAGAGCAGACACCGCCGCGGCCAGGCCGAGGAGGGTTGCACGAGTCCATATCTTTCGTCCGCGAATCACCGGATCAAGGTAGGTCAACACCAACTGCGGGCAAAGGTCGCGTTGCACGGTGCTTCGGGCAAGCTTCGAAGGCGGTGGGGCGGTTCACAAGCCGAGTTGGTCGAGCATACGGCGCTCGCGTTTGGTCGGCCGGCCCGCACCTTTCGGCCGGTGGATGAACGGCTCGATCCGGGCCTCGCGGGGCTTGTTCAACTCCTCTGGCGGGGTGAGCTCCTCAATATAGCGCGGCACGAGCGCGGCGCCCACGCGGCGGTCCAACAGCCCGAGCACGCGCACCGTGCGCTCGATCTCGCCGACCTGCGCTTCGACGAGTTCGCCGGGGTGCACCGAGCGGGCGGGCTTGACGCGCTGGCCGCCGATTTTCACATGCCCCGCGGCGCACGCCTCCGTGGCGAGGCCGCGCGTTTTGAAGAGCCGCACGGCCCAAAGCCATTTGTCCAGGCGAACCTCGGTCGGGATTTCAAGCGGCATGGCAGAAGATCAAGGCGTCGCCGGCTGTGCGCTCACCAACCGGCGTCTTCGGGAAACACATTGGCGAACTTCACGCTGGTTCGGGGCTCGGCCATCATCGGCGCCACCGTGTCGCGCCAGCGCACGTAATGCGCGGTTTCCTTGTGGGCCGCCGGCGCCGCGGCGGTGCGATAAACCTCCACCAGCACGAGTTTGTTGGACCACGTCGAAGCGCGCGATGCCGGGTTCGCGAACGCTTTGACGTGCGTTCTCGACCGTGGCCTGCTTGAAAGCCTCGACGCACTCGGGTTTCACCTGAACGTGGACGTGCACGACTAGCATGACCGCAGTATCGCGTCCCGGCCGGCCACCGCAAACCGAAAGCACGGTCTTACTTCGCCGCAGCCTTCAGCAAGCTCGCCACGACCGTCTCCGCCGCGACCGGTTCGGGCAGCAAGGCGAACAGCGACGGCTGCCAGGGATCGAGCGTGAAGGTCCAGCTCTTGCCGTGGCCGACCCGCCTCCCGGACCGCAGGTCGTAAATGAATTGCTCGGGCGCAAGCTGAGAAAGCCGCGCAGTGAGCGCGATCGGCTGCTCAAGTGCGTCGTTTCCGCCTGCCTGCTTCAAGTCTTCGCTCATTTGGTACTCAATGTTTCGTTCGATGGCTATCAGAGTCGCGTCGCCCACGCGGAACCGGTGAACGCGCGCCCGGGCCGATGGCGGGAGCTTCACCGGGCCCTGGCCAATCTGGGTTTCCAGCCAATTGACGAAGCTCATGTCAGGTTCTTGGGCCAGCCGTCGTTTCGGGAACTCAGCGAGGTCGCCGATGAAACCGGCGGCCTTGCCTTCCGGGCCGCGCCAGGCCCGAACGGCGGCCGGACTCGCAAACGGAAATGCCCGCTCCAGCCGATTCGTGGCGCGTAGTCGGCCGTGTTCGTCGAAAAGCCCTAGCGCGCCGTCGGCCAGCACCAGCCGCGTGGGCGGTTTGCTGGTGAGTGGTCCGGAGAAGAGAGATTCAACGGTCGCGAGTTCCCGGTCGGAAAGCGCGTAAGACCGCGGCAACACCAGCGTGAAGGGCGCGGCCGGACCAGGCTGGAATCGCTCGAGTTGTTCCGACGAAATGAACTGCGGGCTGAAGCCGAGGTCCTGCAGCGCCTTCAGCCACGCGTTCCGCACCTTGGCGTGGCGATTGTGCTCCGCCTCGAAGCTCGAGAAGCGCCGGGGCCAAGTCGAGCCGTCCGCCGTGGATTCGAGCAGCCACGCCACTTGGATGCTCGGCTGGGAATAGTGGATATAGATCGGGTCGCGCACGCGCTCCGCGCGCAAGAAGAGTTGTGCCAGTGGATTGTGCAGTTCCTTCAGCACGGGCGCCAACGCGCGGGCTTTGGCAGTAAGCGCGTAATCGGGGCGGTTCCAATCGATGCAGTCTTCGCTCCACCAAATGAGGCAGCCGCGATCGCCTTCGAGAAGGAGGTGCCAGAGCCGGCGATTGGCGGCGTTCGCCTCCTTTTCGAAGACGGTGGTCAGGATCGGCTTTCCCGGCATGAACGAACCGAAGACTTCGCGCGCGTTGCCAATGTCGTACGGCTCCACCCAGTCGAGCACTTGCGACAGGCGCCAGAGATCGTAGCCACCCCACGCCGAGGGCATCTGCGTGCCTTCGATGCCGACCGGCGTGCGCGGGTCCACCGCGCGCGCCGCCTGGCGCAACTCGTCCAGCGTGCGCGCGAGCGACAGGTCCATGTAAGTCCGGAAATCGGCCCAGGGCGCGAAGTTCCAGCGCGTCGGCTCGCGGCGGGCGGCGACCGGATCGAACTGGAGCGCCTGCACCGCCGGCCAGTCCGGTTTCCCGCGCGGCAACGCGTCGCCGCTGGCCATGCGGTTTTTGATCTGGTCGGTGCTGAACGGCCGGACCTCGTCCCAGGACCTGAACGCGGTTTCCCACTCGGCATTCAAGGCAGCGAGGGCGGCGTGCTCGGGTGGGGCGAGACTCTGTCGAGCCGCGACTTCGCGCGACTGATTGGCAGGGCTCGACGGAGTCTCGCCCCACCGGGTTCCGGGTGTGTACTGAGTCTTCAGCCATGCTCGAAAGCCATCTAGCGCGGCAGGCGAGAAGTCGTAATCGAAGGGGTTCGCCGAGATCGTGACCGAGAGTTCGTGGCGGATGTTATAGGCCAGCGGCGCGTGCGGAGCGAAGCGTCCCGCCGCCGCGCGCATCTGGTCCTTCGCCCAGCCGAGCCATTGCGGATCGTCAAAGCAAGACTCGCGAACGAACGCGCTTTCGGGCCGGCCGCTGTTCGCCCAGCCAGTGACGAACTTGTCCCAATCGGTAACCTGCGAGTTCCACTTCAAACACAGGCCGCGGTTGACGAGGTTCTCGACGTAAAACGGATACCGGTTCGTCAGCCACGGCCGGGCGTCGCCACCAGCGCCGTGCACCATCGCGGTGTCCACCCCCATCTCGCGCAGGCGATTGCGGAACAACGGCACCTTGTCCGGCCGTTTCCAGACCGAGTCACCCACCCACATGATGATGCGGTAATCGTTCCAAGGCCGGAGATCGGCGGCAGCGGAATGAACCGCCAAGGCGCCGAGAGCGGCAAGGGCGTTCAAAAACCGGAGGAGCGAAGAAGTCATGCTTGGCGTCCTTTGCGTCTTGGCGGTTTTCTATTCTTCGGGTTCGGAGGCGGTGTCTGCTGCGACGGCAACTGAAGAGCCGAGTGCGGCTTCGTCACAAAGCAGCGTTACCCGCGGGTGGAGCCAGAGGAAGCTGGCGGGCAGGCGCGGGGTGACGGTGCCGGCGAGGAGGCGGCGGAGCACCGCGCGTTTGTGGCGTCCGCTGACGAGGAGCAGGATTTCGCGGGACGCCAGCAAGTCCGCCATGCCCAGCGTCAGCCCGTAGCTGGGGCGGTTGCGGGCGTTCGACAACATGCCGTGGTTCAGCGAAGCCGCGGACAGTTTGGCCACGTGGGCGAAAGGCTGGAGCGCCGCAGCCGGTTCGTTGAAACCGAGATGGCCGTTCACGCCCAGCCCCAAAATGCACACGTCGATCGGTCCGTTGACGGCGAGCCAGGCGCGGACCTCCCGGCATTCGGTCTCGGGATCGGCTGGCCGGCTGCGAAGCCCGTGCAGGCGATGGGCGCGGCCGAGCGGCGCGAGGAGCAGTCGCCGGAAGTAGCTTTCGCAGGTGGCCGGATCGTTCATCGCCAGACCGCCCCACTCGTCGAGTTTGAGGAATCGCGCGCGGCGCAGTCGCTGCGGTTGGCTGGCGAGCAGTTCGTACGTGCGAGTGGGCGTGCCGCCGGAGGCGAGGCAGAGCAGCGCGTCAGGTCGGGCGCGGAGCCGCGCAGCGAGCCAGTCAGCGGCGTGGCGGCTCAGCGACTCGTGATCGGGGGAGACTTTCGGCTTAAGCATGCGGTCGGGGTTGGGCACAAGAGGCGTTGGCATCTGCGGGGAGCACCAGGCGAGGAGTTCCTGGCCGACCCGCGGACTAGAGGTCGTAGTCCTCGGGTCGAAACTTGGCCCGATCCACTTGGTCCATCATTTCGCTGATGAACCGACCTTCGTCGGCGGGGAGCGTGTCCAGCGTCCTCTGCAGGCGGTCCAGCCACGGAAGTTCACGCGCCGGAATCTTCAGCCGGCCCGCACGATGCGCCTCCCGAATCCTGTCCAATGCCGTCCGGGCGGCCGCTTGCCCGGCCTCGTAAGGCGTGGCCGCTTTCACGATGGCCCGCGCGACGGCGATGGCGTTCTCCGGTGCCAGCACAAAGGCTTGCGGATCCAAGGCCGCATCCGACTCCACGAGCCACTTGCGATAGAGCAAGGCGGCGTCGCGCCCGTCTTGCAGCGCCTGGTTCATGAGCCGGCAGTCATAAATCAGTTGTTCGAGATAGCACGTGGGCGCCATCCCGCCCAACAACTTGACGTTCTGTACCGATTCGTTGCTCCAGGTGTCGCAGGTGGCCGCAGCGATGTTCCCCAGCGGACTCAAGTGGGCGCACGCGGCCGTTTTTCCTTCCATCGCCATCGGGAAGCCGGTGATGGCCTTGAGAATGACGTTCTCATATCCGCAGTCT
Organism: bacterium; assembly: GCA_021839785.1. The sequence continues at coordinate 7,951 of JAKCAB010000105.1, forward strand.
TTGCCGGGGCCCACCGCCCCATGCTGGTAGCAGACAAGCGTGCGAACCGCGCTCACCACCCGCACCACCGCGGCAAACACCCGCGGGATCATCCTCTGCTCGGCCAGGACC
>JAKCAB010000678.1 GCA_021839785.1 bacterium
GCCGCGGGCAAGACGCTCACGATCCACGTCCCGCCGCTGAATCCCGACCAGGCGCCCTGCCGGTACGCTTACACGTTCAAGATTTCGGGCGCCAAGCTCGTCGGCGCGGGCGGTTCGTAACCTCCGGCCAGCCTATCGCGACAAAAGGACCGCGCGCCTGGCGGCAACCCGTTCCGGGGTCGCCGCGGGGCGCGACGCGAAGCCCGGCCGGCGAAGCGCCTTGAGCCGCCGGCCGAGAGCTGGGCGCGGAGATCAACTAAGCAACCGCTTCGCGGCTTCGATCAACTTCACCGTCGTGAGACCGTGCTTTTCGTACAGGTGCTCGGCCAGGTAGGCCGACTGGCCGAACTCGCCTTGAATCGCGAGCGAAACGATCCGGTGTGCGATGCCACCGCGGGCCAGCGCATGAGAAAGCTGCGCGCCCATGCCCCCGATGACCTGGTGGTCCTCGATGGTGACCAGCCGGCCGCCGCAATCCTTGACCGCCGTGCCGATGGTGTCCAAGTCCGGCCGGTTGGGGAACGGGTTGTTGATGACCGTGGCCCTGATGCCTTGGGCGGCCAGCGCCTGACCGGCTTCGATGACCTTGCCGGTCAAGGTGCCGCAGCCCACCAGCGCCACGTCGGTGCCTTCGGCCAGCACCTGCGCCCTGCCCCACTGGTATTTGGCGTCCGGCAGCCAATGCAGCGGGTAGCTTTCGCGCCCCAGGAAAAACACCGCGCTTTCGCCGTGTTCGCCACGCTGGCGGGCGTCGCCGAGGCGCTTGATTGCCTCGAACATCAGCACTTCGGCCTCGTCGGCGCAGGACGGCATCACCACGACGGTGTGCGGAATGGCGCTCACCGCGGCGAGGTAAGTCGTGGCCTGGTGCGACGCGCCGTCGGCCGCGTCCTGCAGGCCGACGTGCGAGAAGACCGCGATCACCGGCGCCTGCGACAACGCGGCCATCGTCAGCGGCAGGTTGCCTTTGGTGATACCAAACTGGGCGAAGGTATCCACGATGGGGATGAAGCCCAGCTTGGACAGGCCGGCGCCGGTGCTGACCATGTTCGCCTCGGCCACGCCCACTTCGATGAACCGGGCGGGGAAGCTCTTCTGGAACGTGCTCATGCCGGTCGAACCCTGGACGTCGGCCGAAACCGAGAATACCGGGTAGCCGGCCTGGGCGGCGCGGATGGCGCCTTTGGCCAGACCGCTCTGAACCTTGTCCTTTTTGACGGCGGGGGTGGCCGCCGGCGCGGTCGCCGCCTTCGCCTTCTTCGCGGCCTCGCGCGCTTCCCAGTCGGCGCGGAGCGCCCTGGCCCAGTCAAGCAACTCAGCCGGCGGGGTGCCTCCCCAGATTTCGCTGATGAACTCGACGATCTTTTCGCCGTTGCTCAGCGGGAATCCGTGGCCGCCGGAGGCGCTCTCCATCGTGGCTTTGACGCCGTAACCCTTGATGGTTTTGCAGAGCAGGCAGAGCGGCTGCCGGGCGTTGGACTGCACCGTGGCGACCGCTTTCTCCAACGCGCGATAAACGGCCTGGAGATCGTGCCCGTTTTTCACGTCGATGACCTGCCAACCGAGCGCGCCGAGCGCGGCGAAGGTCGGCAACATGCTGAACGCGTCCTTGGTGATGCGGCCGGAGAGCTTGGTGTCGTTGTCCGAGAGCACCAGCACGAACGGGTTCAAACGACCTTTGGCGGCCAAGCCGGGAATCGCGGCGAACGCTTCCTTGGCCTCGCCTTCCATCGACGCGCCGTCGGAAACCACGGCGATGGTCACGCGATCGTTGCCCGCCACCCGGTCCGCCAGCGCCAGGCCCTGCGCCTGCGGCAACGCGGAACCGAGCGGGCCGTTGCTCAGCAGCACGCCTTCGGGGTTCAGGTGCGATTCGCCGTGGCCGGTGAGCTTGCTTTGCAGGCTGCGAAAGCCCTTGAGCGCTTCGAAGGTGAGGCCGTCGAAACCATACAGCGCCCGCAACGCGTAGATGCCGTTTTCGGTGTGGCCGGCGTCGTTGACGTAATTGAACGCCTCGTACCATTCGCGTCCCGGCGTGGCGAACATGAGGCCATGAATGGCGGCGTTGATCTCCGCGAAGGCCGCCGGACCGCCCCAGTGGCACGCCGCCCCGCCGTTCACGGCGTGCACGTTCATCAAGGCCACCAACGCGCGCGTGGCCCGGGGATCGGCGAGCACGACCTCGGCGCCGGCCAGGTTCTGGATCGTGCTGGCGTACTTGGGCTGCTGGCGGGGCGTTTTGGCCAGCCTGGACTTGAGTTTGAGCGGTGTCAGCGGCGGTGCCTCGACCGGTTTGATCACGGATTTGTCTTCAGCCATAGCGCGTTCGATTCGTCCTCGTGAAACGGAACGACGATTCTACCGGCCATCGGAAGGATGAAAAGGCCGAACTGCCGCGCGCAAAGGCGGGCATTGCCAAGGCGGGAGGCTTCGGGTAGCAGGTGGCCATGATCTGCACAAAACCTCGCCTCGGACGGGTGCGTCTCGGTTTCGGGCTGGCCCTGGCGGTGAACCTCGCCGCGCTGGCCGCACAAGCGCAGGAGAACTGGCCGCAGTTCCGCGGTCCAGGCGCGCGAGGCGTCGGGGAATCGCCACGCCTACCCGTCGTGTGGAGCGCCGGAACCAATGTCGCCTGGCGCAGCGCGGTGCCCGGCCGCGGCTGGTCCTCGCCGATCGTCTGGGGCGATCGCGTGTTTTGTTCGAGCGAGGACAGCGACACTTACGTTTTCGCGGCGGGCGATGCCTTCAAGCTGGAGCGCGTGAATTCGCTCGGTGAAATGTGCATGGCCCCGCCGGCCTTGGCGCGCGACAGCATCGTGATCCGCACCTTGTCGCACCTGTACCGGATCAAGGAACAGCCGTGAACTCGAAGCCCGCTTTAGACGCGACCGCTGCGAAGGCAGGCTCGCGGTCCGACCTGGCGTGGTGGCAACCAGTCCTGTTCGGCGCACTGGCCGGAGGTCTCGGCTGGGGCATCCGTGGCCAGTACGGCCACGAAACCGGCGCCATGATCGCCGGGTCGCTGGTCGCGCTGGTGCTGGCCCTCCTGTTTTGCCGCGACGCGCCTTCGTTGCCGGTGGCGCGGGCCGTTGCGTGGGCGACGGTGGCCATCGGGTTCGGCGGGTCGATGACTTACGGCCAGACCGTGGGACTGACTCACGATCCGGCGCTGGTCGGTCACTGGGACGCGTTGTGGTGGGGACTGCTCGGCCTCGCGCTGAAAGGCGGCCTTTGGATCGGGTTCGCGGGCGCTTTTCTGGGCATGGGGTTGGGCGGCGTGCGTTACCGGGCGGGCGAGTTGCTGGTGCTCATGCTGGCGTTGCTGGCGCTCTTTTTCCTGGGATGCCGCTGGCTGAATCAACCCTTCGATCCCGCCCACCGTATCCTGCCGCAGATATACTTTTCGGCCGACTGGCGCTGGTTGCCCGAAGCTGCGCTCAAGCCGCGACCCGAGGTGTGGGGCGGCATGCTCGCCGCGTTGATCGGCGTCGTGGCTTACGCGGGCGGGTATCGCCGCGACCGCCTGGCGCTGAATCTCGCCCTTTGGGCCGTGCTCGGCGGCGCGATCGGTTTCCCGCTCGGCCAAACCTTGCAAGCCTTCCATGCGTGGAACCTGGATCTCTTTCAAAGCGGCACGCTGGCACGCATCGACTCCTGCCTGAACTGGTGGAACTTCATGGAGACGACCTTCGGCGCGGTCATGGGCGGCACGCTCGGCTGGGGGCTTTGGCTCAACCGCCACCGCCTCGCGGTCGCCCAGAATACTGCCCCGGTGACTCTGGCGGCGCCTCTCGAGTGGGCGCTGGCGGTGGTCTATGTGGGCCTGCTGGTTGGAAGCGAATTCGTGGAATTGCCGGCGTTGAGCGTGTTCGCGGACGTGGGCCTTTTGGCGGGACTAATCCCGGTGGTGGCGATCGCCGGCGGGCGCTGGTGGCCGTATCTGTTGACCCTGCCGATCACGCTCCTGCCGATCGCCGGCAAGACGGTCAGGCAACTCGTTTACGAGGAGAAGGCGATCGGGTTCGCGGCCGGTTGGGTGGTGTACGCGATCGTGCCGGTGGCGGTGGCGGTTGTGCTGGCCGTGGTGCTCGCCCGGCGCGCGAATTCGGGCGAAAGCGCCCGCCGGTTCACGCGCAGCAGCCTGCTCCTGGCGACCTGGCTGTACTTTGCGCTGAACTTCGGTTTCTTCCGCTATCCGTGGCCGTGGGCGACGTGGACGCGGCGGACGCCGAACGCAATCGTCTTCACCGTCTGCGCTCTCGGCCTGTCGTGGGCCGCCTGGAAATTCGGGCGCGCGGGCGCGCGGCGGGCCGCCGGGGCGAGCGGGAGTTTATCGGGAGTTGGCGAATCGCCGGCGACGGCACCGGCCACAAGCTGAGAGTCAAATCAGCGAGCGCGTCGCAAACTTCAGCCGCACGCGCCCGCCACAGTCGGGTGGGCGTCAGCGATCCACACGAGCGTGCCCACCGGCAGACGGTCGTACAACGGCAGCAGGCTGCTCGCGGCCAGGTGCACGCAACCGCGCGAGGCCGGGCGCCCCAGCGTGAGTTCATCGCCGACGCCATGCACGTAGATGTAACGCCGGAAGGAATCCACCTGCCCGCCGCGGTTGCGGCCAGGCTCGAGGCCGTCGAGCCAGAGGATGCGATGGGCGATCGCGGCCTCCGGCATGCCCTGCCAGGTCAACCCCACCGGTCGCCGGCCGCGAAAGACTGTGCCGAGCGGCCAGCCGCCGCCGATTTTTTGCGCGACGCGGTGCAGGCCCAGCGGCGTGCAATTCGAGCCGGCGCGCGAGCCGAGGCCAAAGCGCGAGGTGGAAATCACGTACCGCCGACGAAGCCGGTAAGCCGGTGGCCTTGAAGCCGGCGAACGTTCGAGCCAGTCCGCGCGTTGTCCGGCCACCCAGACGAGCAGCAGGTGCGGCGTCAGTTTCACGCCCAGCCGGCGGCAGGTTGACGCGAGCGAACGGGGCAGCGGGACGGGCGACATGGCGCGCGGGCCGCGAGCTTACTTGAGGCGCTTGATCAGGATTTTCGAGCGGCGCCCGCCCTGCTCGTATTTTTCGCGCCGCGCAGGCGGCAGGTCTTCGACGGTGCCTTCGACAAAACCGCCTTTGGACTGGAAATAGGTGAACGCCTGCGTGGACAGCGCCAGCAATTCCTTCAGCCCGAGCTCCCGCGCCTTGTTTTCCGTGAACTGGAGCAGCTTGCGGCCGATGCCTTGGTTTTCGTGGGAATTTCTCACGTACAGGCAGGCCAACTCGCCCTTGCCAAGTTCCTGGTGGACGTGCAAGGCCACGCAGCCCACCGGGTTTTTGTCGATCTCGAAGAGGTAATAGTCGCCCAACGACTTCTCGACGCTGGCGCGGGTGCGCCGGACGAGCTCTTCGCTTTCGACGGAGGGCTGGATCAGTTTCAGGATGCTGGGGATGTCCTTCTTCAAGGCGCGGCGCACCTGCTGGTATTCGTTGGCATAAATGAGCGTGCCGACGCCTTCGTTGGAGAACACTTCGGTAAGCAGCGCTTCATCCATCCGACCGTTGAGGATGTGCACCCGCTGCACTCCCGCCTGGCAGGCGGCGGCGGCGTGCTGGGCCTTGGACAGAGATTCGGTGGCGAATTCCGCCCGGTTTTCCGCAAGGAGTCTGGCCAGGTCGCTCGCCAGCATTTGGCGAAACAGATGGCCCTGTCGCGTCAAGCCATCGTAGGTCGTGACGAAAATCACCTTCATCGCCTTGAGCGCGGTCGCCAGGGCCACGGCCACGCCGTCCGAATTGACCCGGTAAGTGTGGCCTTCGCCGTCGAATCCCAGCGGCGGAATGACCGGGATGATGCCGTCCTGCAGCAAAGCCTGGAGCAAATCCACGTCCACGCGCTCGACCTTGCCGGTGAAGAGATGGTCCACGCCACCGAGGATGCCCATCGGGTGCGCCACGATCGCGTTCGGGCAGGCGGCGCGGAGATCGAGCGTGGCGAGGCCTTCGAGGATTTCGTGGGTGAGGCGGTTCGCGGCGTTGAGGGCCAGTTGCAGGGTGGCGGCGTCCGTCACGCCCGCGCCGTCCAGGTCGGAGGGCGCCACGTGCTGTTGGTCGGCCAGGTTTTTGATCTGGGCGGAGGCGCCATGGGCCAGCACCACGCGGATGCTCAGCGAGCGCAGCACCGCGACATCCATGAGGATGTTCGCGAAGTTTTCGTCGGTGACGATCGCGCCATCCACGCTGATGACGAACGTCTTTTCGCGGAAGCGGGGGATGTATTGCAGGATGCCCCGCAGATCGGTCGGTTTCACCTCGTTTGCGTCGGTTGTTGACGCCGGCAATCAGTACGGCGCGCGGCGGCGCTTGCAACGCTTTTCTTTCGGCGACGGCTCCGGCCATCGTCCGCCTCCAGGCCCGAAAAGGTATTGACATAACTAACGCCATCCATTACCTAGACTGCCGTGCTATGAGGAATGTCCCGCTTGGCCGGAGAGCGTGGGTGACAGGGTTGGCCTGCCTGGCGGCAGCCGGGCTGCTGCTTTGGGCGGCCTGGCAATGCCAGGCTCAACCGGTGACTCCTCCCACGCTGCAAATCGAGCGGAGTTCTCCCCAGCAGGTGGTGCTGGCCTGGCCGGCGTCCGCCTCGGGGTTTGTCCTGGAAACCACCTCGGACGTTGGAGGCATCATTCCGTGGGACATGGTTGCCGCTTCACCGGTGCAACAAGGCGCCGACCTGACGGTGACGCAGGACATCGCCCAAGGCACCCGTTATTACCGGCTGCGATACGTCGGCACCGCGCTGCCGTTGACCACGGTGGTGGGCAGTTCGCCGATGCCGGGCGAGGATGAAGTGGCCGTGACGCGCGAAACGGTCCTTTATTTCAGCGCGCCACTGGCGACCGACACTCTCCTGACCAACAGCCAATTCTACGCCGAGTTCGGCGGTCGCAAGATTCTTTCCCGCGTCGAGATTGCCTCCGATCGTCGCAAGGCGAGCCTGTTTTATCTGGAAAACCTCCCCGCCGGCTCGCGCGTGCAAGTCACTTTCGACGGCAACGCGGTGAAAGACCAGTACGGCAACGCACTGGACGCCGATGGCGACGGAGTCGCGGGCGGTGTCTTCAAAATGTTCTTCGACACGTTTAGCACCGTCTCGGTGGGACAAACGGCCGTGATCGGCCACGTGTACGCGTCCCAGTTGGTGCCCGACCCGAACGGGACGGGGAACACCGTGAACCAGCCGCTGGAAGGCGTCACCGTCACCGTGGACGGCGCCGAAGAAACCCTGCGAACCACTACGGACGCGCAAGGCTTCTTCAAGCTCCAGCCCTCGCCTTCCGGGCGGTTCTTTGTCCACGTCGATGGCCGCACTGCGGTGGGCAGCCAGTGGCCCACCGGACAGTATTATCCATTCGTCGGCAAAGCCTGGGAGGCTGTGGCTGGGGTGGAAACCAACCTGGCCGGCGGCAACGGCGAAATCTACCTGCCGCTGATTCCCGCCGACACGCTCAAGCCCGTGAGCGCCACGGTGCCCACCGAAATCACCTTCCCGCCCTCGGTGATCGCCAGCAACGCGGTGCTCAACGGCGTGTCGATCACGGTCCCGCCGAACGATCTTTTCGACAATTCCGGTCAACGTGGCGGGCGCGTCGGCATCGCCCCGGTTTCGCCAGACCGCCTGCCGGAGCCGCTGCCGCCGGGGCTGAGCCTGCCGCTCGTCATCACAATTCAGACCGACGGCCCGCTGAACTTCGATCAGCCGGTGCCTGTGCGTTTCCCCAACCTACCCGACCCGGTCACTGGCCAAAAACTGCCGCCCGGCGCCAAGAGCGCGCTGTGGAGCTTCAACCACAAGTCCGGCAAATGGGAAATCCAAGGGCCGATGACCGTCACCGCCGACGGCAACTTCATCGTTTCCGACGCTGGCGTTGGAGTGCGCCAACCCGGCTGGCATGGATCGGCCCCCGGCACGCCACCCGGCGGCCCGCCGCCTTCCGGGCCGTGCAGTTCCAGCCAAGGCGCGGGCTGTGCGCTGAGCCTGCTGACCGGTGCGTTGGATTGCGGCCCTTGGATTT
>JAKCAB010000261.1 GCA_021839785.1 bacterium
CGGCGCGATCACGAAGTGCCGGTAGCCCGGAGCCGAGTCGTCGGGGTTGATGCCCGCCACGTTTCGCCAAAGCCATTCGCCCACCGCGCCGAGCGCCCAGTGGTTGAAAGAATTCATGCCGGGGTCCTGGAATCCGCGGCCCTTCACGAAGCCGTCCCAGCGTTCCCAAATCGTCGTGGCGCCGTTGTCGATCATGTACCGCCACGACGGAAAGGTGCGGTTGGTCAGGAGTTGCCAGGCGAGGTCGGTCTGGCCCTGGCGCGGCAACTCCAGCATCAGCCGGTGCGTGGTTTGAATCCCGGTCGAGAGGTGATCGCGGTAACGATGAATCGCCTCGACGACCTGCCGCGTCGCGGCCGGACGCAGCTCCGCGGGCAGGAGATCGAAGGCCAGCGCGAGCGCATAACCGCCCTGGGTGTCGCCGCGGATTCGCCCGTCGGCTTGCACGAAGGCGCGGTTGAACGCCGCCTTGATCTGGGCCGCCAGGTCGGCGTAGCGCCGGGCCTCGGCTTCGCGTCCCAGCACGCGCGCCATTTTCGAAACGAGTTCCGTCGAGTGCGCGAAAAACGCGGTGGCGAAAAGGTCGTTGGGCACGGAAGCGCCTTTGGTCGGCCAGTCCGCTTGTTTGATCCAGTCGCCATTGAGCCAGTCGTTGTAGTCGTTGTTGCGGCCATGCGCCCAGACCAGGTCGGGATTGAGCCGGTGCACCGCGTCCACCCAGCGGCAGGCCGCCGCGAAATGCTCGGCGAGCAGGCGCGTGTCCGCGTAGTTTTCATAGACCCGCCACGGCACAATCACCCCCGCATCGGCCCAGGCCGGCGCGCCGGAGAACTGCGCGTTCGGGTTGCCGGGATGCGGCGCGAAATCGGGAAAGCGGCCGTCGTCGGCCTGGTCGTCCCGGATGTCGCGCGTCCATTTCGTGAAGAACGCGGCCAGGTCCATGTTGAACAGGGCGGTCTGGCTGAAGGCCTGGATGTCGCCCATCCACCCGAAGCGCTCGTCGCGTTGCGGGCAGTCGTTGGGCGTGCTCATTAGGTTCGCGCGCTGGGTCCAAAGGATGTTGTGCCAAAGCCGGTTGATCGCCGGGTCCGAACACGCGAACGCGCCCGCCGCCGGCGCCGAGGAATGGAAGACACGACCGCGCACGGCGTCCAGGCGCGGCGCCGACGCCAGGCCGCTCAATTCCACGAAGCGGAAACCGTGATACGTGAAGCGCGGCTCGAACCGGAACCAGCCGCCGACGCGAGGCGTGTAGCGGTCGATCTGCGGCGCGCCGCGCAGGTTCGCGGTGTACAGCGTGCCGTCCACGTTGGTCATCTCGGCGTGGCGGACGCTCACGGTCTGACCCGCGGAGCCGCGGGCTTCGACCCGGCACCACCCCACCAGGTTTTGACCGAAGTCGAACACGTAAGCGCCCGGCTTCGGTTCGGTCATGCTCATCGGGGTGATCTCCTGCGTCACGCGGATCGGTTCGTTGGGTTGCCAGACCAGGCGCTCGCTGCCGGGGTCGAACGCGCGGACCGGCGGCCAGGCGCGGTCGTCGAACCCTGGCCGGTCCCAGCCGGGGAATTCGCGGCGCGCGTCGTAGTCTTCGCCATCGTAAAGGCCCGCCGCGCGGATCGGGCCCGCGAGCGTGCTGCGCCAAGTCTCGTCCGTGACGAGCGTTTGCCTCCGGTCGTCGGCGAACTCGATTTCCAGTTGGCAAAGAAATCGCGGAACGGTGCCGTAAGCGAAGCGGCCTACCACCATCAACCGCCCCGCGTACCAACCTTCGCCCAGCCACGCGGCCAGCACGTTTTCGCCGTCGCGGACCAGGTCGGTGACATCGTAGGTCTGGTACTGGAGGCGATGGCGGTAGCTGGTCCATTCCGGAGCCAGCAGTCGATCGCCGACGCGCCGGCCATTGATTCGCAATTCGTACAAGCCCTGCGCGGTGACGTAAGCGGTGGCGCGGCGAATGGCACCCTCCAGCGGAAACGCCTTGCGGAGCATGGCCGCGGGCAACGCGCCCGAGCCGCCAGTCGGCGCGACCGTGATCGTTACGCCGTCGGTGAGATTCGTTCGTGCCCAGGCGCCGGTCTCGATCGAGTCAGCCGCCGTCACCGCCGCGCCTTGCGCGAGGTTTTGCCTGCCGGCGAGCACCTGCATTTCCGCCAGCGCGAAGGCGAAGTTGGTGGTATCGCGCGGCGCCAATTGCGTCACGGTCAACCGCACGAACCGCGCGGCCGTCGGCGAAAACTGGTACAACGGCGCGTTTGTGCCGGGATTGGGTTCCTCGTTCGCGGTGCGGTCCAGCACCACGCGGGCATCGGCGAAATTGGCCTGGCCCGCCGCCTCCACCTTAAACCGGCGAGGAAACAAAAAGCCCGGCGTGTCCGGCTGCCAATCGTAAGGCCGGGCTGGGAAAAGGCGCACGGCCTCGACGGTGGCGGACCGGCCCAGATCGACGGCCACCCACTTGGCGACGGCCGGCGAGTCGGCGAACTCGCTGTGATAGCCGTTGTGCGCCGGGCGCGCGGCCAGGTTGGTGAGGCTGGCCGGGTCGGCGATCCAGCGCGCCTGCCAATCCGTGCGTTCCAGCAGCCCCATCGTCCACGAAGCCGGCTGGCTCCAGGCGGACGCGTGGTCGTCGCCGTCCCAGACGCGCACCTTCCAGAAATAGCGCCCGCGGCTGACCAGCGGTTTGCCCGCATAAACCACGTGGATCGTCTGGTCCGACGACACCTTGCCGCTGTCCCATTCGGTGCCAAGGTTGCGGCGAAGCGCCGACAGCGAATCGGCGACGAGGACGCGGTACGCCGTCTGGCGTTCGCCGCGGCGGTCGGACTGAAGCACCCAGCTCAGCCGGGGCTCCCGGACATCCATGCCGACCGGGTTGCTCCGGTATTCACAGCGCAATTGCCGAACCACCGGTCCGGCCGCGTGGATCGGAATCGCGCTCACGCCCAGCGCCAGAATCAGAAGCCAGGCCGGGCCGGGCGCGGCGAAGTGGTTTGCGGGGTGCCCGGCAGGGCAGCCATTCGTGCCGCCAAAATCACGCCGGCGATTGGCGCGCGTGGACAGGCCAGGGAGGTGCATGGCGGAGTAATAACTCCCGGCCCGCTCGGACGGCAATCTCCGTTCCGGGTCAACGCTCCAGCGAGGCCGCTGCCAGCACCTGAGGTTGGCTTGGGCGGGCGGTATGCCAGTTCAAGGGAGCAATGGATTGGGCGGCCTTCCAAGTCCGGTACGAGCCGGTGAGGTTGCGCACGCGGAAACCTTTTTGCGACAGCATCCGGCACGCGAAATAAGAGCGCTGGCCACTCAGACAACTGACGACGATCTCGCGGTCGCGTGGCAGTTCGTCCAGCCGGGCACGCAATTCGGGCAACGGGATGTGCATCGAGCCGGGGATGTGGCCGGCCGCGCGTTCTTGCGGGCTGCGCACGTCCAGCACCAGCGTCTGCGCCGGGTCGAGATGCGGCAATTCGTTCCATTGCGCCAACTCCACGTAGCCGTCGAGGACGTTCTGGGCGGCCATGCCCGCGAGGTTCACCGGGTCCTTGGCCGAACCGAACGGCGGCGCGTAGCTGAGTTCGAGTTCCGCCAGATCGTGAACCGTCATGCCGGCTTTGAGCGCGGTCGCGAGCACGTCGATGCGCTTTTCCACGCCGTCGCAACCGACGGCCTGGGCGCCGAGCAACAGGCCGTTTTCGGGCGCGAACAGAACTTTGAGCGTGATCGGCGAGGCGCCGGGGTAATAACCCGCGTGCGACGCCGGGTGCAGGTGGAGCGCCTGATACGGCCGGCCGGACTTGAACAAGGCGGTCTCGTTCGCGCCGGTGCAAGCGGCGGTGAGTTTGAACAACCGCAGCACCGCCGTGCCCAGCGTGCCTTCGTAACGGGCCTCGCGGCCGAAAATGTTGTCCGCGGCGATGCGCCCCTGCCGGTTCGCGGGGCCGGCCAGCGGGATCAATTGCCAGTGGCCGAGGACCGCGTGCCGCACTTCCACCGCATCGCCCACGGCCCAGATGTGCGGGTCGCTGGTCTGCATCTGCGGGTTCACGCGGAGGCCGCCGAGTTCGCCGATCTCGAGGCCCGCCGCGCGCGCCAGCCCCACGTCCGGCTTCACGCCGAGGCCCAGCACCACCACGTCCGCCGGCAAACGCGCGCCGCTGCGGAGCACGACCACCGAGGTCGCGCCCGCTTCGCCTTCGCCGGGCGCCTCGAACGCCGCCACCGGGTCGGCCAGGTGCAACGCCACGCCGTTGGCCTTCAATTCGGCGTGCAGCCAGGAGGCCAGCTCGGGATCGAGCGGCGCCATGACCTGCGGCAACGCCTCGACCAGCGTCACCGCCAGGCCGAGGCGGACGAGTTGCTCGGCCATTTCCAAGCCGATGTAGCCGCCGCCCACCACCACGGCGCGGCGCGCCTGCCGGTCTTTGATCCAGGATTTGATGCGGTCGGCGTCCGGCACGTTGCGCACCGGGAAATGGCCTTCGCGATCGAGGCCGGGAATCGGCGGCCGCAGCGGCGCGGCGCCGGTGGACAGGATCAAGGCGTCGTAAGCTGCCTCGGATTCGCGGCCCGACGCGAGGTCGCGCACGCGCACGCGCCGGTTGGCCCGGTCGATGGCGAGCACCTCGGTCTGGACCCGCACGTCCAGGTTGAAGCGCGCCTTCAAGCTGGCCGGCGTTTGAAGCAACAACTCGTCGCGGTCGGCGATTTCGCCACCGACGTAATACGGCAAACCACAGTTTGCGAAGGACACGTGCGGGCCGCGTTCGAAGACGACGATTTCTGCGTCCTCGGACAACCGGCGGGCCCGTGCGGCGGCGCTCATGCCTCCGGCCACGCCCCCGACGATGAGCAATCGTTTTCCGTTCATGGCGTCAGGCTTGGGCGGGGTGGGTTTGTTTCCAGCGTTCGCGCAAGGCGGCGTGCAGGCGCTCGCGGCAGGCGGCGGGAATTTCGACCGCCTGGCCGTGGCGATAGACGGTGATGGTCTGGCGGATGTTGTCCACCACCACCTGGCAGGGATTGCAGCCGCTCAGGTGCCGCTGCAAGTCCTCGCAAACGCCGGGTTCCAAGGTGCCGTCCACGTATTCGTTGAGGGCGGCGAGCAGTTCATCGCAATTCATGACCGTGTCCTGCCGCGATGGAACCGCAACCCGGCGGGAAGTTACAGGACAAACCAACTCCGGGCCGACGCGCCCTTGGCCGTCGGCGAAATCCGGAACGAACTTGCGGAGCGGAAGGCCGCGTCCGGCGGTCAGGCGGCCGTCGCCACGCGCAACACCGAGTTCACGCCGCCGAACGGGTTCGGCACCGACTCGGCCGCCTCGGGATCGTGCACCCAGGCGCCGTCTATGATGAAGCGGTACTCGTAAACGCCGGCGGGCAGTTCCAGTTCCACGCTCCAGCAGTCGCCGCTGGCGCATTGCAACGGCGTGGCGGTCGGGTGCCATTGATTGAAAGTGCCCGCCAGGAACACGGCCTGGGCACCCGGACGGGTCCAAGACAGCCGGACCCGCGGCGAGGTGGGAGCCGGGGCGGGCTTCGCAGGCACAGCTTGGGCGGAGACGGCCTGGACGGGAGCCGCTTTGGCGCCGGTTGCGGCCTTCTTCGCGGTGGGGGTTTTCGCCGATTTGAGTTTGTTCGGTTTTGTAGTCATGGCTGTGTCAAGCCGCGGGGCGAGCCGAACCGACGAGAAGACTTTTCGCTGCGACGTTTCCCCGTGGTTTTTGGGGGCACCGCCTCCACGACAATGGCGATAATACTCCACTCGACAGTTTTTGCCAGCGCCTTTTGGCTGGGAAATCGCCCGGGAACGCGATCGTTTCTTCTCGGCGAAGGGGCAGAACGAAAGCTCGCGATTCGCGCTCCGGGTGACGAGTTCGGCTGCCATAACTTCTTCGGCATCTGCGGCTATTCGCGTTCACGGGAGCGCGCATTCTCTGTTCAGGCTGACCCGAAACTGGCGCTCGCCGGGGTTCGCCGGCTACGGCCTGGGAGTGTGACGGGTTGTCCCCAGAACTGGTGACTGGTTGGGGACGGCCCATCGCATATCCTGCTTCCGTTGTTGGCGCACTCCGTTCTCGAGTGCGCGTGTGTGAAAGGGCCGGACCTGTTTGTCCGGCCTTTCTCTTTTCCGCAACGCAGTCATTGCCGTTCGTCAGCCACGGTCGCCTCGCGAGGCAGCCCCGCGCACTTTCAACCACAAGTCGCCGGCGCGGCCAAGCCACGGGAAGCGCTTGCCGCGGTTGGGGCCGCGCACTAGGTTCGCTGAGCGTATGGACAACCCGCCTAATCCGGACACCCAGCCGCCCGTGGTGCCGCCGCCGGCGACTCCGCCCGCGCCACCGCCCGTGCTGGCGCCCACCCCGCGCGAACGCCCCCGCGCCGGCCGATCCGGCCGCGGGTGGATGATCCTTTCGTTGATCTTGCTGGTGCTGCTGGCGATCAGCTTTCTCGGCAATTTGAAAAGCCTGGTGCTGGCCCTGCTCCCCATCGCGCCGCCCACGGCTTACGTCAGCGGCCCCCAACTCCGCGAAGTCGTCGTCGAGGACAACCGCAGCAGCGCCAAGATCGCCCTCATCGACATCGACGGCGTGATTTACGGTGGCTACGTGGGCGCGGGCGACGCCAGCCCGGTGGAGTTGGCCGCGAGCCAATTGCAGCGCGCCCGCGAGGATCCCCACGTCAAGGCCGTGATCCTGCGCATCAATTCTCCGGGTGGCGAAGTCCTGGCCGCGGATGAGATCGCCCGCGCCGTGACCGAGTTCCAGGACAAGTCGGGCAAGCCGGTCATCGTTTCCATGGAAGGCCTGGCCGCGTCCGGCGGTTATTACGTGGCGGCCCCGTGCCGGTGGATCGTCGCGAACGAATTGAGCCTGACCGGTTCCATCGGCGTGATCATGCACGGGTACAATTACCGCGGCCTGCTCGACAAGGTGGGCGTGCGCCCGCAAGTGTACAAGAGCGGCAAATTCAAGGACATGCTCAGCGGCGACAAGAAGGAGGTCACACCGGAAGAGGACGCGATGATTCAGAAGCTCATCGAGGAAACCTTCGAACGGTTCAAGGCCGTCGTCGCCGAAGGCCGGGCCCGCGCCAACCGCGCCAACGAAGGCAAGGGCCGCAAGCTCGCCGAGAATTGGCAAGACTTCGCCGACGGCCGCGTGTTGTCCGGCAAGCAAGCCTACGACCTCGGGTTCGTGGATGAACTGGGCACCTTCAAAACGGCGGTGAGTCGCGCGAAGGCCATTGCGGGCGTCGCCAGCGCGAACCTGGTGCGTTACCAGCAGCCGCCGAGCTTCACTGATTTCTTCCGCCTGTTTGGCAAGGCCGAGAGCACCACCGTGAAACTCGACGTTGGCCTGGACCTGCCGAAGCTCGAAATCGGCCGGCTTTACTTCCTGTTCGCGCCCGGCGCGCGTTGAGCGGCGTGGATGACCCGGCGTCGCCATCTCCATTCCGTTCGTTGCTGTCCCCATGAAGACTCGGTTCAAAACTGTCCCCGGATCGATCGTTGCCCCGCTAGGCTTTCTCGCCAGCGGCGTGTTTTGCGACCTCAAGCGCCTCGGCACCGGCAAAGGTTCGAACAAGGGCCAGAAGCGTGACCTCGCGCTGATCGTTTCCACGGTGCCCGCGGCCGTGGCCGGCCTGTTCACCACCAACCAAGTGTGCGCCGCGCCCGTGCGCGTGTGCCTCGAGCGCGTGAAAACGGGCTCGGCGCAGGCCATCGTGGTGAACTCCGGCAACGCCAACGCCTGCACCGGCCGCCAGGGTTACCGCGACGCGCTGGCCATGACGGAGCTGGCGGCCGCGCAATTTCACCTCCCGCCGGAACAAGTCCTCGTGGCCTCGACCGGCCGCATCGGCGTGCCGTTGCCGATGGCCAACGTGCGGGCCGGCATCGCGGCGGCGGCCCAGTTGCTGGGCGACGACGCGGCGCACGCCGCGGAAGCCACCGAAGCCATCATGA
>JAKCAB010000042.1 GCA_021839785.1 bacterium
AACCGTGCCGGCCCAGGTACATGAGCTGCTTGGTGCCGTAGATTTCCACGCGACACGAACTCTGCGGCCAGTACGGCCATTGCTCGCCGTAACGGACCTCCTGGCCGAACTTGCGCATGTACGGCGTGGCGTTGCCGCTTTCGCAGGTCATCACAAAATCGCCGTAATCGTACGTGACGGCGAGCGTGTCCGGCATTTCGCGCGCGTCGGGAAAGCCAAGCCGGCCGCCGGCGCAATAAACCGACTTCGGATGCGGCGGATCGCCGAGCGCGAGGCGCGTGAGATCAAGCTGGTGGCTCGCGTCGCCGGAAAACGGCCCGCCGCAATACGCCCACCAATCGTTCCAACCCAGGTGGCGCCCGCGGTTGTAAGGCACCGCCGGCGCCGGCCCGAGCCACAGATCCCAGTCGAGACCCGCGGGCGGCGGGCTGTCCGGTTGCGGGCTCCAGCCACCGCCTTCGAGCAGGTTGAAGACTTTGACGAGGACGATTTTCCCGAACTTGCCGCTGCGGAGGTATTCGCGCGCCGAAACGGCGTAAGGCGCGCTGCGGTTTTGGAAGCCCACCTGGACGACCCGCCGGTATTTCTGCGCCGCTTCGATCATCTTGCGCCCCTCCCAGATCGCCAGCGACGGGTTCTTTTCCACGTACACGTCCTTGCCCGCCTGGCAGGCCCAGACGGTGGCCACGGCGTGCCAGTGTTCGGGAGTCGCCACGACCACGGCGTTGACGTCCTTGTCGCCGTACACCTGGCGCAGGTCCTTGAGGCGTTGCGGCGCGCGACCCTGTGTTTTTTCCAAGGAAGCAAACAGGCCGGCGCCGCGGTTGGTGTCGGCGTCGCAGATGTACTTGAACTCGACGCCCGGTACCTGGGCGAAGTTGCCGGCCAGTTGCGAGCCGCGTCCGCCCGCGCCAATCAGCGCCAGGACGACCTTGTCATTGGCGCCTTGGGCGCGCGCCCGATTGGCGGCGGTGAGGGCCGTGGCGCCGGCGGCCAACGTGGCGGCGCCTTTGGCGGAGCGACCGAGGAATTCGCGACGAGTCATGGCTTTCATGGCAACAGTGTTTGCGCGCGACCGGCAGGACCGGCGGCCGGCGACGCGGCAAGGATTCGCCGGGGTGTTAACCTCGCGAACGGATTTCGGCAATCGCGGAGATTGCCGTGAGAAAGCGCGAGCCGTCAGAAATGGTACACCACGCCGAACAAGTGGGTGTTCAGGCCAGGGTTGTTCTCGCTGATGCCGCAGTTGGACATGTGCTGGAACCGGTAGCTCAGGCTCCAAGGGCCCCAGACGCGGCACTCCACACCGACATGGCTGGTGAACTGAAATTCCGTTCCCAGATTGCGTTCCCCGAAGGTATGGCGGCTCAGGAGGGTAGGACTTGATCCCGCGTCCAAGGTGACTGGAACCGGCGCGTAGCTCAGCACCAAATCCAGCCCCGCCGTGCCATCGAAAGCCACGACATTGTACCCTTCCAAGGCTCCGGCGGAGAATTGGACGCGGGTCTGCAAATGCCATTGCTTCCCCAAATCCCAGCCCCACGGCAGGTCGCGGTAAAGGAAGGCCTCGCCTTGCACGAACCGATTGCCAAAGTCCGTCGAAGAAAAGCCGCCCCGCAAGCCGGTGCCAAACTTTGGGGTCACGGCTGGCCTGGCCGGGGCTTCCAGTTTGACCTGCTCCGGAGCTTTCGGCGTTGCCTCTGGCGCGGTGGCCGACGGTTGGCCAGTGTCAGCCGCGAACAGGTTCGCGGCGGCAGCCAAGCCAAGGCTCGCCAGCGCAAAGTGGCGTGCCGTCGTCAATTCCGTGAAACCGAACGTTGCGAACGCGAGACGCATAAAACAAAAACTCCGCTTCCCTGCCGTGCAGAGCACTGACTGGTTGGGAACCCGGCAGCCGGTGACGCCCAAGGTTTCGGCGTCAAAGTCCGGGATAATTAGCCGGAATGGCGCTGTGCCGCAAACGCTTCGCGGCCGGTGTCAAAATGTGACGCGCCGAGAGCCGCCCATCTTCAAAGCCTCCTCGCCCGGCGCGTGTACGCGGGGGTCAGCTCTGGCTCAACCGCTTCTGGGGCGCTTCGAACAACAGCGCGTGCGCCTCGCGCAGGAGGCCGACAATCCGGTCCGCGAAAGGGCTGGCGCTGACCGCCGCCCGCAGCGCGGCTTCATCGAAGCTGGCCGCGTTGGCGCCGGGGAACCAATGCTCCGCCTGGCCCAGCAGGTTGTAGCGCATCTTGGCCCAGTCCACGAGGTCCAGCGCCTTGGCGTAAGTCCAGAGGCGGAGGATTTCGCGGACGTTCACCTCGCCGGGGAGGGCCACGTATTCCGGCACGCCTTCGAACCAGCGCGCGCACCAGTCGGCGCCCAACGCCCGCTCCAGTTCGGTGCGCAGCCGGCGTTCGATCGGCGCCACCACCTCGGCCGCGCGATCGTAAAACTCCAGCGCCGCCACGTGCTCGTCGAAATCCGACGGCTTGGCGACGCCACAGCTCAAGGTGTGGACCTGCGGTCGCGCCAGGCAGTACAGGGCATTGAACTGCATCGGGGTGAGCGGCGCGCACAACGCCGCCAGCTTGGGCGAAGGCGTGTAGAGTTTCCCGCCCTTGTCGTTCGGGCTGATGATGAACACGCCCATGTCGCGCGCCGTCGCCGCCTCCACCGCCGGCCAGGCCAGGTCGTTCACGAAGTACCAGTGCAGGTTCACGTAATCGAACCCATCGCTTTTCACGGCCTTCAGGATGATGTCCGTGGTGGCGTGCGTGGAAAACCCGACGAACCGGCACCGGCCTTCGCGCTGGAGCTTGCGGGCTTCGTCCAGGCAGCCGCCCGGCCGCAACGACCAGTCCAGCAACTGCGCGTTGTTAATGCCGTGCAGCGCCAGCAAATCGACGTAATCCAGCCGCAGGTAAGCCATCGACTTGTCGAACGTGCGCCGGAACTCGGCCGGATCGGCAAACGGCGCGACCTTGGTCTGGACGATCAACCGCTCGCGCGGGAACTGCGCCAGCACCGGACCCAGTTGCATTTCGCTGGTGCCATAACCGCGCGCGGTTTCGATGTGGTGGATGCCCAGTTCGACGGCGCGATGAATGCAAGCCTCGAGGTTGGCCTGGTTGTCCGCGGGAATGTCCTTCGGATCCACGTCCTGCCATTTGTGCTGATACCGCATGCCGCCGCACGAAATCACCGGAAGCTGCAGGCCGGTCTTGCCGAACCGGCGGTAGCGCATCGCCGGCGGTCGTGTCGTCGCAGTGTTCGAAGAAGCGTGCTCAACCATGCGCCGGAGAGTGCCGTCCGCCCGGCCACGCGGCAAACGGTTTTGCGAGCTGGGGCCGGAGCGCATCCCCGTTTTAGGCGCGCGACCGTCCCGGTCGCAGCCGCGGGGTCTCGGCGACGGAAAGCTTCACCGATTTCGGTTCACCCAAGGGGCAACACCAGCGCGGCGCCAAGGTTCGGCGAGGCGGCGCGGGTTGGACACCCGCGTTCCTGCCGGTCGGCGCCACGTTTTCCCTGGCGGGGCAATTTTTGTCGCAATTGCGACATTTTTTGCACCATGCGACACTGACGCTTCCCGTTTCTCCCGGCGGAACCGCAGCCCCTGATCGATCCGGCCGTTGGCAGGCAGCCCGGTCCTTGAGCCTCGGCCAGAAACTGAAATGCGCCGCCTGCGCCGTCCCGGTTCAATCGCCGCTTGGCAGGCCGGCGCGGGTTGGCCTACGCTGATCGCCCGTGCAATCCGCGCTCCGGTTCATCGCCGTCCTGAACGCCGCCCTCTGGTTGGGCGGCACCGTGTTCTTCACGTTTTGCGCGGCGCCGGCGATTTTTTCCCCGGCGATGTCGGCGATGTTGCCGGACGCCTACCGGGCGCGCGTGGCCGAATTGGTGATCGCCCGGCTCTTTGGTTTGCAGCAGATCTGCGGCGGCGTGGCGCTGGCCTTGTGGCTGGTGGATTACATCCGGGCCGGCCGGCTCACCCGGCGCCTCACGCTGGGGGTGGTGGGCAGTCTCTTCGCGCTCAGCCTGATCGGCGGTTACTGGCTCCAGCCGAAAATGCATCAACTCGAGGTCATCCGGTATTCCAAGATCGCCACCGCGGAGCAGCGTGCCCAGGCGACCAGCAGTTTCCGCGCGTGGCACGGGTTTTCCCAGGTGCTGAACGTGTTCGCGCTGGCCGGGCTGGTGTTTTATTTCTGGCAGATGTCGCGGCCACCCGAAAGCCCGCGGGTCAATCCTTTTTTCCGCCCCCATTCACCCGCAGACGGCAGCGTGCCGCGGATGCTTTGAGCTGAGGCCGGCAGCCGCCACGCACCGAAAAACCGTCGGTCGCCCGGGCCGGTGACGCGTTGAGGCCCGAACGTTCCCCTGCGGGTTGCGTCGCTCATCCGCCGCCACCGCTGCAAACCTGCCTCCGTTCCGCCCACCGGCGTGGCCCCATCAGGAGTTCATGGGAAACGCATTCGGTTTGCGATGGATGCCACATTTCGTTTGACGCCCCCGCGAACCGGTGTATTTCTGACCTCGTACATCCAAGCAGTGCAAGTTACTGGGCCAAACAAATCGTCCGACACGGCGGTCCATCCCACCTACAAGGGTGGGGTGTGGCCGCCGGTCGGCGTTTGCGGGGTTCCAGCGACTTGCTGAAACAGGAACCCCTATGACCAAAACACAACATGCTAAACTGCTCCGTGTGGGTGCAGTGCTTGCGGGTCTGGGCGCCGTGGTGGCGTCACGCGCAGGGACCATCAACATTGACTTCAACACGGACCCCTCCCTCAGTGGCCTCTACGCCGAAGTAGGCGCCACCAGTTCGGAATGGCGCCAGGACGGCGGCGCCACCGGCGCCAATGGCGACGGCTACCTGTCCATCACCGACGCCCGCGGCGGCCAGCGCTCCGTGCTGGTCTTCAAGGACCTCGAGCCCGGGCTCGTGGTCAAGGCCTTCACCTTCGAGTGCGATCTACGCATCGGCGGCGGCACGGCCCGCCCCGCCGACGGGTTCTCCATGAACTACGTGCGTGAAGGCGACCCGATCATCACCGACGGTTCCCCCTTCGCCGGCACCAGCAACGAAACCAACCTGCCCGAGGAAGGTTCGCTCACCGGCCTGGGCATCGGCTACGACACCTGGCAGAGCGCTGACATTGTGGCGGGTTCGGTGATCGACTGCGTGGGCATCAGCGTCCGGGTGGACGGCAACCTGATCGCCCAACTGCCCGTCCCGCTCCAACCCGGCAACATTTATACCGGCGTGGGCACGGGCACGGTCAATGAAGTGCCTTACCGCAACCTTGCCACCAACGACGTGAACTACGCCAAGTCTCAGCAGACCGGCGCGTTGAGCAGCCACGACCTCAACGGCGACGGCGTGGTGGACGGCGGCGACGCCGGCACGGCTCAGCCGCCTTACGGCGACCCGACCTGGGGCCTCTGGATCGAGAACCTCACGTGGGAGCACTTCATCGCCGAGTTGACGGAGCAGTCCACGGTGAAGATTACCTGGAAGGGCGTAGAACTCACACCGGCCGGTGGTTTGCCCACGACCTTCTCGCCGAGTCCCGGACGGCTCGTGTTCGGTGGCCGCACCGGCGGTGCCTGGGAAGTAACCCACATGGACAACATCAAGTTGACCACGGTCGCCGCGGACACGGTGATCATCAGTTCAGCCACCGGCCTGCCGGTGGGCTTCACCGTGGGCACGATCGACTCCGGCCCGGCCGTGGCGGACCTGAACACCGCCACCCTCAAGTTTGACGGCACGGCGGTGACGCCCACCGTCAAGACCAAGAGCGGCATCAACGGCACCATCGGTTGGTGGGACGTGACCCAGCCGCTGGTCATCGGCTCGACGCACGAAGTCGTCCTCACGGTGAAGGACACCCGTGGCATTGAGGTCGCCAAGACCAACACCTTCACGGTGGCAAGTTACGTGACGCTTCCTCCGGAGTACGCGGCGGCGAACGTGGACACCAGCAAGCGCGGTTTCAAGGTCGCCATCTGGCAGACCGCAGACCGCAGCCAGGAAAACACGATCGCCCGCGCCGAGCAGGAACTTGCCGGTTTGCGCGGCGCGAACGTGGCTGACCTGTCCCAGTTCCCCGGCGGTGGCAACGTCTGGACCGAGACCAGCACGATCAACTACAGCCAGCTTGGCACTGGAGGCACACCTGAGCCCAATGGCTATTTCCAGGAAAACCTCAACGACCCGACCAAGAACTTCCCGGATGCTTCCATCCCGGGCATTCCCAGCGCCACGGAAGTGAACGCTGACGGGTCCATGTACACCGACAACATCGCCGCCGGGATCACCACCTACATCAACTTCCCCGAAGCGGGCGTGTACACGATGATCTTCAACAGCGACGACGGTTTCCGGACCACGGCATTCAAGGCCGCGGACGAAGTCCTTAGCTCGCTGGTCATCGGTCAGTTCGACGGCGGCCGGGGCGCCTCGGACACGGCGACCACGCTCTATGTGGCGCAGGCGGGCAATTATCCGTTCCGCACGGTGTGGTTTGAAGGCGGCGGCGGGGCGAATCTCGAATGGTCCGCCCAGGAAGTGGCCCCCACCCCGACGGACCGGCTGCTCATCAACGACGCCACCGCGGGCGCGCTCAAGTCCTACCAAGGGCTGAGTTCCGGCGCGCAGGCGAGCGTGGCCTTCATCCATCCAGCCCGCAACTCCGGCAACCCGTACTTCGGCGACGTGGTCCTGCAGGCCAACATTATGGACGGGGACACGGCGGTGGACCAAGGCTCGATCAAGCTGCTCCTGAACGGCACGGAAGTGGCCGCCACCAAGAACAAGGCGGGCAACCTTACCAAGGTGACCTTCGATCCGCCCGGCATCCTCCCGGCCGGCTCGCAGAACCAGCTCGTGGTCCGCTTCACCGCGGGCGCGCAGACCTACGACGCGACGAACAACTTCACCGTCGCCAACACAACCGTGGTGCCGCCGAGCCTGGCGCTGGCCACCTCCGCCGTGGACAAGAGCAAGACCGGCTTCCTGGTCAAGACCGTCCAGCACGACTTCGGCATGAACAACAGCATCTACCGCGCGGAAACGCAGTTGGCGGGGCTGTGGGGCTGGCCGAATACGGCGGACCTGACGCTGTTCACCGGGCCGAACGGTTACTATGTCGAATCGGCCGCGGCGGGCACAACGGGGTGGATCAACTACAACGGCATCGGCGGCGACAGCGGCTTCTGGACTGGCGCCAATGGTTATCCGGACTCGCCGGTACCGGGCATGCCCGGCACGGCTTCGGCCGAAAGCGGCATCGACAACTACGCCCAGGAGATCCTCACGGTGCTCGACCTCCAGCCGGGCGTCTATCTGATGAACGTGAACAGCGATGACAACTTCGCGGTTTACTGCGGCAACCCGTACGAGTGGCGCACCCTGCCGCTCCGCTTGGGCATGTTCGGCGCCAACTACAACTCCGACGCGGGCCGTGGCAATGGCACCGCCATTGACAGCGGCACGACCTTCTCGTTCGAGATCAAGCAGGCGGGTCTGTATCCGTTCCGGCTGGTCTGGGAACAGGGCGGTGGCGGACACAACGTGGAATGGTCCACCCGCCAGGAGGCCAATGGCCACATGACTTGGTTCAACGGAACGACACCGCTGGCGTACCTGGTGGGTGACAACGGCACCACCGGTGCCATCAAGGCCTACCAGTATCCGGTCAGCAACGCGGGCGCCGCGTACGTGAAGAGCTTCGCGCCCGGCAGCAGCCGGTGGGATTCCGCGGGCAGCACCGGTCGTGCGGGTCCGGACGCGACGGTCACGGCAGTCCTTGACCAGGCCGCGGGCACCATCGACACCGCTAGCGTGTCCATGACCATTAACGGCACGGCGGTCACGCCGACGGCCACCAAGAGTGGCAGTCTCGTGACGGTGACCTACAAGC
>JAKCAB010000388.1 GCA_021839785.1 bacterium
ACCCGACGTACCTGCCCGAAGTCATCGCGGCCGACTACGACCGCCTGTGGACGCCGGAGCGGATGCAACGGGTCATCGACGCGGCCGTCAAAGCCGGCGTCGCGATCGAGATCAACGACCGGTTCCGCCTGCCTTCGGCGGCGTTCATCAAGCGCGCGAAGCAGGCCGGGCTCAAGTTCACGTTTGGAACCAACAACGGCGGTCGCGAGGACCTGAAAGCCTTGGAGCACTCGGTGGCGATGGTGAAAGAATGCCACCTGCAGTGGCAGGATTTCTGGGTGCCCGGCCGCAAACCGAGCCGCGCCCAAATCGCGGTTGCGCGCGGACGGTAAAGCGGAGGCGGCAGGCTGGTGGCGGTCTGGGAATGGGCGTGCGGAGACGATGGCGGGCTTCAACGCAATCTGGCCAGCGGTGCTCGTGTGCTTCACCCTTGAAGCGGCGGACGGCTCGGCCGTGATTCCACCCGCGGCGGGTATCCCCGGCCCTGAACGGGCCGGTACTTACCGCGTGACGGCCTGGACCACCGAGCACGGTCTCCCCGACAATCGCGTCCAAGCCGTCCTCCAAACACGGGACGGATTCCTGTGGCTGGCCACGGTGGGGGGATTGGTCCGCTTCGATGGCGTGCGCTTCAAGGTTTTCACCCACCACAACGTCCCGGGCAACATGCGCAGCCGCGTCACGGCCTTGGGAGGCAAGCTGACGCTCGTCAGTCAACCCGGACGCGGCACGAAGGTTGAGGTCTCTGTGCGGCTGCCGGGAGCGCCCGCCTCTGCGGCCGGTGACAGTTCGGGCGAACACGACCGCGGCCATCATGAGTGCGGATAACCATCTTATCAGGATCTCGGTGGTGGAAGACGACACGCCGTGGCGTCTGGATCTGGAGCGGTTGATTCGCCAGGCGCCGGGACTGGCGTTCGTCAGCGCCTACGCCAACGCCGAGGCCGCTCTGCGCGGTTTGCCGACGGACACGCCCGAAGTGGTGCTGGTGGATGTCCAGCTTCCGCGGCTCTCCGGCATCGCCTGCGTGGCCCGTCTGAAACCGCGGATGCCGGCCACCCAGTTCATGATGCTGAGCGCGTTCGACGACACCGATCAAGTCCTCGAATCGCTTCGCGCGGGGGCTACCGGCTACCTGGTCAAGATCACGCCGCCAGAGCAGATTCTGGTGGCCATTGCCGAGTTGCAGCAAGGCAGTTCGCCCATGTCGGGAAACATCGCCCGGAAAGTGGTCGAATCCTTCCGCCGACCCGCGGCCGACCTCGCTGACGGCGCGAGCCTGACGGCGCGTGAACAGGAAATTCTGCGGCGCCTCGCCACCGGCGACCGATACAAAGAGATTGCGGATCAACTGCAGATCAGCGTTCTGACCGTGCGGACCCACATCCGCCACATTTACGAGAAACTGCACGTTCGTTCCCGGACCGAAGCGACGCTGAAGTTTCTGCGCCCTTCGCCGCCGGGAAATCCGCTGGGCTGAAACCGACACAGCCTTTCCTGGTAAAATATTCAACCACAGCGCCTTCCGCTAAGAACAACGGCCCGTCCGGGACCTGTTCAAACACTTCTGCCACTCTGTGCTTAATACAAAATGACTATATGAAAACTTTTTAGTCAACATTACGCTACTCGCCGTGGATTTGGGGTAGTGATGTGCCCCTAGCCGGTGGTTTGGAGCAGGGTTTTAACAGTTCCCGATCTCCAGGCACACCGGCGAATTTGCCGATTCATGGGTGGAGAGCAGTTGGGGCGAGCCGACGTGCCTGTTAAGGGAGGGGCAGGGTCAGGGCGAGGGAGGTGGCCTGACGAGACTGCCTCAGAGCTCTCCGCCCGTGATAGGTGGGTTGGGAGCCTTCGGGGTTCGCGCTTGCGCCGCGCGGGCGCTCTCGTTTTCATCCCCCCATGCCACGCACTTCCTTGGGGCCGACGGTGGTCAGCCTCGCCGTTTCGGATCTTCTCGCGCCGCTCGCGTTTTCCGGGAAGGCGGTAGCGGAGGCGTCCGGCCAATACCTTGCTTACGTGGGAACCTTCACCGGCGCGCGGAGCCAGGGAATCTACGCCTACCGGTGCGACGCTCGTTCGAGCACGGTCACGCCATTGGGTTGTGTCGTCGAGACGGTCAACCCGGCTTTTCTCGCGCTGAATCCTGCCGGGACGCATCTCTACGCCGTCAACGAAATCGGCGAATTCAAAGGGGCAAAGACAGGTGCGGTCAGCGCCTTTGCCGTGGACCGTGAAACCGGCCGGCTGCGTCTCCTCAACCAAGTCTCGTCGGCCGGCCCCGGCCCTTGCCACCTCACCGTGGACGCGAGTGGCCGACAGGTTTTGGTGGCCAACTACACGGGCGGATCCGTGGCGGTGCTGCCGATCCTGCCTGGCGGTTCGCTGGGCGAGGCCACTGCGCGGGTGCAGCATTCCGGGTCGAGCGTCAACCCGGATCGCCAGCGCGAACCGCACGCGCATTGCGTGGCGCTTTCGCCGGACAATCGCTTTGCCTTCGTGGCCGATCTGGGGATCGATCAGGTGAAAGGCTACCGCTTCGATCCCACCCGTGGCACGCTGACGGCCAACGATCCCGCGTTCATCGCATTGCCGCCGGGCTCGGGCCCGCGCCACCTCGCATTTCATCCCGACGGTCGTCATGCTTACGTCATCACCGAACTTCTGAGCACGGTCTCTGTGCTCGACTACGCACCCAAAGCGGGCGCCTTCAGCCTCCGTCAGACGGTATCGACGCTCCCGGACGGCTTCACCGGACGCAGCACCGCTGCCGAAATCGCGGTTCACCCGTCGGGGAGGTACGCTTACGGTTCCAATCGCGGTCACGACAGCGTGGTGGCGTTCGCGATCGCTTCCGACACCGGCGAACTCTCGCCGGTCCAGCATATCCGCACCGGCGGCAAGACGCCGCGGCACATCGCCATCGACCCGCTGGGCCATAACCTCTGGGTGGAAAACCAGGATTCCGACAACATCACTGTCTTTCGGATCGACGAACTTACCGGTCGCCTGGACGCGACCGGCCCGGTGCTCACCGTCGGGTCCCCCGTTTGCGTCCAGTTTCTGCCGCTGCCCTGATCCCGGCCGCAGGGCAGGCGGACGCTGGTGCCACTGAAAGGCCATACCCGTTACGCCGCAAGCTGCTGCGGTGCTGCCCCCCGACATTAGGAGCCGCCAAAGACGCCGCCATAACGGTTTGACTTGGGTTTTTGCGAAACTTAGATTGCGCGGAATGCTCGCGACTCACACGAGAGCAACCGGCGACTCCGATCTAACTGTAGCGACCCTCGAATTGCCGCCGTCCTGGCGGCAAATCGTGGCGCCGGTGGAGCCGTTTCTCCAAGACGTGGTCGCCCGGCTGGCCGCTCAAATTGAGGAATTCGAACCGGATATCGTGCCCTATGCACGGTACGCCCTCGGCAACCAGGGCAAGCAATTGCGGCCGGCCCTGGTCGGCTTGAGTGCCGAAGCCACCGGTGCGATCAACGACCACCACGTTACCGTGGCCACCATCATCGAGATGGTCCATCTGGCCACGCTCGTGCATGACGACGTCACGGATGCCGCCGAGATGCGCCGCCGCCGGCCGACCTTGGCGGTCCAATGCGGCACGGCCACCTCGGTACTCCTGGGCGACTGCCTCTTCGCGCACGCGCTGTTACTGGCGGCCAGTTTTCCCGGCCCGGACGTTTGCCGCGCGGTGGCCTCCGCCACCAAGACGGTGTGCACCGGCGAAATCATCCAGACCGAGCGGCCCAGCCGTTTCGATTTGGGGCGGAACGAGTATTTCCGGGTTTTGCGGATGAAAACCGCAGAATTATTCGCCCTCTCCTGCGGACTTGGCGCGCGGCTGAGCGGGGCCGGCTTGGAGGAACAACAGGCCTTGCGCGATTACGGCATGGCGCTCGGAACCGCGTATCAGATCTACGACGATTGCGTGGACCTGTTCGGCAACGAATCCAAGGCCGGCAAATCCCTCGGCACGGACTTGGTAGGCGGTAAGCTCACGCTGCCCTTGATCGTGGCCCTGGAGCGCGCGAGCGAATCTGAACGAAAAACTCTCGAGTCGATCCTTTTGCACTGGCAACCCGCGCACCTGGCCGAGTTGCGCGAGGTGCTCATCGGCACGGATGCGCTGGCCGAATCGGCGGGGGTGATCCGCGGTTTTTGCCGCCAGGCCCGCGAAGCGGTGGAAGGTCTGCCGCCCACGGCCGGACGGCGCGCCCTCGCGGCGGCCACGGAATACCTCGCGCAACAAACGGACGCTTTGGGGGTTAATGCAGGAGGTTGACCTCCGGCCATGGCCGCCACTTTGAACGAGTCCCCCCCTGCCGACGCCGCGCCCACCCCGGAAGACCGGCTGTTGGTGAGCCGCGCGCAGGCAGGCGATTTGGAGGCGTACGATGCCCTGATCCGACGGTATCAGGAACGCATCTACGCCACCATTTATCACATGACGTCCAACCACGAGGACGCCGCTGATCTCGCCCAGGAAACGTTCGTCAAGGCGCACCGCGCGCTGAAGACCTTCAAGGGCGATTCCAGCTTCTTCACCTGGATTTACCGCATCGCGGTGAACAAGACGATCAACTTCCTCAAGCAGCGCCGGCACCGCGGGCAGATGAGCCTGAACGATCTCGACTTCAACGCTGAGCACGATCCGGATATTGTGGCGTTGATTTCGGAGCGCACCCCGCACCGCGAAGTGAAGTTGCGCGAGTTGCAGGAGAGATTGAACGCCGCCATGCAGCAGTTGTCGGATGAACACAGAATGGTTGTCACGTTGCACGATATTCAAGGCTTGAGGCACGAGCAGATCGGCGAACTGATGAACTGCAACGTGGGTACGGTCCGCTCGCGACTCTACTACGCCAGGCAGCAATTGCAGGCCTACCTCGCGGACTGGATCGAGTGATATGCACCCCGAACAAGACGATTTTGAATCCGTCCGGTGCCTATTGGCGCTGAAGCGCCATGAAGTGCCTCCGCCTGGCTTCTTCGACGCGTTTCCGGACGCGGTGCGAGCACGTATCCGCGCGGGCCGGACAAGGCCAGTGATCCCGTGGTGGCAACGCCTGTTCCGTCCCGCTCAATGGCGGCCGGCTTTGGCGGGTGCCTGCGCCGTCGCCGTGGGGGGCGTCGTGGTGTGGCATGCCGGCTTCGGACAGACCGCTCGCCTGCCGATGTATCCCAGCCTGGCGCGGGGCGAACAAGCTTCCGCGCCCAACCATCTGACCCCCCTTCACGCCATGTCGTCGGTAACCGGGCTCGGGGACGCCGAACTCGCGTCCAGCGTGGCGAATTCGAGCATGCGTCCCGTCGTGGGCGCGCCGCCACCTTCCTGGCTGTTTACACCCGGCGCGGGAATGCGTGGCGTCACGCGGCCGGCGGCGGCCTACGTGCGGCCGACCGCGATGGTTGTAACCGGCTTGCAGAGCAGCGCCTCGGCTCCGTCCACCTCGACCAACTTACCTTAGCCAAAGCGCTGTGGGAGTCCCGGCTAGTCCTGCATTCGAAGCGAGCGCGTTGACGCTCCCTGCCTGTCGTCAGACTTCTGTGCGATCGAGTTTTGGGGGAAGTCAGGTTCGACTCCTGACGGAGCACTTGGCACCGGGGAGCACTTCGTCGCCTCCAGCGAAGCCAAGTCAACGGCCGCCGGACAGAAGTCTTTGGGTGAAGCGATCCCGCCGGTTCAGTACGTCCGCACGAACACAAATGTCTGCCCCTCTGCGGCCAGGGTCATATCGTCTTCTTCGATGACCGCGGAACCGTTCGATTCCTTGCCCTTGTCATCCTGCAGCTTGAGCTTGTAGCGGCTGCTCGAGCCTTCGCGTTGCCAGGTGCCCTTGGCGGCAAGGTTCAGTTCCGGTGCGCCCGGAATCGAGGCCATTGCTGCGGGAGCGGGCTGGTTTTGCGGAGCGGCTTGCGGCGGTGGAGTCTGACCGCGGAAGTAGCGCTCCGCGTATCCGGGAGGCATGCGCGCAGGCTGGTTGGGCTGGTCTTGCTGCGCCTGTTGCGCCGCTTCCAAAGCCTTCTTCTGCGCTTCGATGATCTGCTTGGCCTGGTCGCTGAGTTCGAAGTGGATCGCAAGACTGTTGTCCGGCGCCGCCATCACGGTGAGTTGCGGCAGCCAGACCAGGAGCATCTGTTTCAACATCGCCATCTGTTTGGAGGGCATGTCGGGGTTCTTCTTCCGCGCGAGTGTGAACGTGGCGTGTGGATCCAGTTGCCACCACCCCAGGATCTTTTCCTCGTCGTATTTGGCCGACTTGCCGGTCTTCAGGTACTGATACAAATCTTTGAGCGAAACCTGCTGGAGTTCACCCATGATCTCCGCGCTGTTGATGAGGCCGACGATCTTCGGGTTCTTGAGCACTTCCACGATCGACCCGCGGGTTTGCAGCAGGTTCAAGAGCGCGGTGTCCGTCGCGATGTCCTTGAACTCCGGCCGCTGGCCCAACGCGAGGAATGCTGGATAGTCCGCCAGGCGCTGCTGCAGCGTGGCGTAATTCTGGTAGATCATCCCCAGCACGTCCGACGCCAGGTAATAGTTCTCCGGCATGGGATCGATCGCCGAAAGCGTTTTGTCCAGACCCGAAGCGCTCAAATCCTGGCGCGCGGTGCTGAGCATACGCTGCATGGTCGGGCTGTCATCGCCGGTCACCTGCACGGCCGGATAGCCGAAGATGTAAATCACCAAGCCGACCAGGATCGAGTAAATGGCGCCGCCGATCAGACCCACGCAAAGCCCCAGCCGTTGGTTCAGCCGCTCCCAGCGCAGGCGCGTGAAATCGTCGGTCGCGTACTTGAAGTGCATCGCAATTTTGTGGTGCACCACGAACGACAGGCCGATGAAAATCAACGCGATGAGGAGAAAGACCGTTACCGGCGGCACGACGATCGACCAGATCGGGTGTTCCAGACCGACCTTAGGCACCAGCGGCTTCAGGTATGGCCCCAAAGGCAAGGCCAGGTAGGTCGCAACGATCAAACCCAGCAAGGCGACGAGCGAGCGGATCGCTCCTTTGTAGTAACCGCTTACCGCGAGGATCGCAAAAATCGCGATGACAATCAGCCAGAGCAACATGCCGTGAACTTAATCGGGAACCCGCCCAAACGCACGCGAAAAAACCGGGTTCCGCGCCGCGCGATTTGCGCCAAAAAGATTGTTACCGGGGCGGGGTCGACCGGTTTGAATGAACGGGTCGTTGCGCCAAAAGTCGGTGTTACCCGAGATGCACACCGACATGAGTCAACAAACCAAACACGAAGTGCTGGCCAAGCTGCGGCGTTCTTACGCCCGAGCCGGCACGGACTACAAACGTCAACTCCTCGACCAAGCGGTCGCCCTTTTGGGCTACCACCGCAAGGCGGCCATCCGCGCTCTGCGCGCCGGACCGCCGCCCCCGCGCGCCCCCGGTCTGCTCTTGGGCCGGCCCAAGACCTATCACCCCGAGACGCTGTTGCCCGTCTTGAAGCCGATCTGGTTTGCCGCCTTCCAACCCTGTGGTCTGCGCCTGCACGCCCTCCTGCCCGAATGGCTGCCCGCTTACGAAGCCGATCATCGCCGCTTGGACGGCGATCGGCGCCAGACGCTCTTGAGAGCCAGTCCCCGCACCTTGGACCGGCTGCTCGTCCCCCTGCGGGTGGCCGGCCGCCGGCTCACCGGCACCCGCCCCGGGAGTCTCTTGCGCCAGCGCATCCCGATCCGCGGCGAGTGGACCGAGCAGGGCGCCGGTTGGATGGAACTCGACACGGTGGCCCTGTGCGGCGGTTGCCTCGATGACCACCACCTCTGGATGCTCGACGGCGTGGACATCGGCACCGACTGGGCCGCGCTGCGCGCCCTCGAAAACCGCGGCCAGCACAGCACGCTGGCGCAGATTCGCGA
>JAKCAB010000074.1 GCA_021839785.1 bacterium
GCGCGGGGGCGTCGGCTTCCTTGAACATCCAGGCGCGGCGTTCGCGCATCATGATGGCCGCGTCCGAGCCGAAGAACATGCCCATCTCGCCATCGAACGAGTTGGCGATCGTGGCCTCGTAATTGAAATAGATGCCGTTCGGGTAGCGGAGCGTGGCGGACACGTTGTCAAACACGTCGCGGCCGTCGTCCTTGTAATGGCTCAGCGCTCCCACGCCCTCGACGCTGACTGGCGTGGCGCTGTAAAACCAGTTGGCGATGTCCAGTTGGTGCACGCCCAGTTCGCCCACCAAGCCGCCAGAGGTGGCGTTCTTCAACCGCCAGTTCATCTCCGCCTCCCGTTCGGGGTTCGAGGTCGCGATCCGCCAACTCATCTTTTTGTGGAACTGCGCGCGACCGCAGAGGTTCGTGCCGACCACGCCGCTGCGCACGAATTTGATGAGGTTCACGATCTGCTTGTCGGAGCGGTTCTGGAGGCCCGGCTGAAAGTTGAGCTTCGGGTGCTTCTTCGCCGCGGTGGCGATCGCGCGGGCGTCGTCGATGGTCGTCGCCAGCGGCGCCTCGCAGTACACGTGCTTGCCCGCGTCCAACGCCGCGAGGACGAATTCCTTGTGGAGGTGGCTGGGCGTCGCCACGATCACCGCCTGCACGTCCTGGTTCGCCAGGAGTTCCTTGTAGTCCGCGTACTTCTGAGCCTTGGGGGCGAGATTGCCGCCGCGCCGGAGGTAGGCCGGGTAGTGGTCGCACACCGCCACCACCGGTCCAAAAGTAATGGTCGAAAGGGTCTTGAGAATCTCGCGTCCCCACGCGCCGCAGCCGATCACGCCCACGTTCAAGGGCGGGGTTTCGCCTTTGTAGTTGGTCGTGCCATCCGGCGCGGCTGCGGGCTTATCCTCGGCGGCGAGGATGGGCACTCCGCCCAGCATCGTCATAAAAGCCGCCACGGAACCCCCGCGCAGGAAGTCACGTCGATTCAATCCGGATACCATTTCGTTGTTCATAAAGCTGCGTCACACCCGGCCGTTGCCACCTTTGCCCGATTCCCCGGCCCGCCGGCCGGGCGCACTCTGCGGGCTGAAAATCAATTTGCAAAGGTAATTTTGGTTCCGCGGCAAGCCCCGCCACAACTGATCTTTAACGCCCCGAAAAATGGCCGCTCGGGACCGCCACCGAACCTTGCCGTCGGAGCGTTGGACGCAGACAACAGCGGTGACATTCGCCCAATTTGCACGCCCCCGCCTGCCCGCGGCGGCAACGCCGGCGTACCCTGGCGGAACGGCTTCCACCTTGCAGGCCGGCCCGCGGCCGGCGAACAATCGGCGCGTGCATCTGCGGTCGAAAATTCTGCGGCTGGAAGACCTCGCCGGCTGGCGCGCAGCCAAGCGCGCCGCGGGCAAACGTGTCGTGGCCACCAACGGTTGTTTCGACCTGCTTCACGCCGGTCACGTGACTTACCTCGAAGCCGCGCGAAACCTGGGCGACGCCCTCCTGGTCGGCCTCAACGGCGACGCCTCCGTTTGCGCCCTCAAAGGGCCCGGCCGGCCGCTCAACCCGGAACAAGACCGCGCCACCGTGCTCGCCGCGCTGGAGGCCGTGGATGCCGTGTGTGTCTTCCCGGAAGTGGACGCGCTGAACTTCCTGCGCCTCGCGAAGCCGGACATTTACGCCAAAGGCGGCGACTACACGATCGACACGATCAACCAGGAGGAACGCCGGCTGGTCGAAAGTTGGGGCGGATGCGTCGCGGTGGTTAGCGGTGTCCCCGGCCGGTCAACCACTTCGCTGCTCGAACGGATCCACCGCGATTAACCCCCGGCGCCATGCCCGACTTTGCCAATCTCCTATCCAGCCAAAACCATCGCCTGGCCATGCCGGTGCTCACTTTTCCCGGCGCGAGCCTGTGTGGCGCGACCACCCGGCAGATGGTCACCGACTCCGCCGCCCAGGCTG
Source organism: bacterium (assembly GCA_021839785.1). Next base: position 1,950 of record JAKCAB010000074.1, read on the forward strand.
CCGCGGTCGGCGCGCTGCACCGGCGCTACCGGCTGCCGGTGGTGCTTTCGGCGATGGACCTCAGCGCCGAGGCCGAGGCCTTCGGTTGCGCGGTGCAATTCAGCGACCACGAGGTTCCGACCGTCCTCGGGCGCCTGGTCACGGATCGCGCCGCCGCGGAACGGTTCCCGGTGCCCGCGCCAGGCGCGGCGCGGACGCGGGTGTACCTCGACACCGTTCGCCGGCTCCAAGACCTGCCCGGCCGGCCTCCGGTGTTCGGCGGAATGGTCGGACCGTTCTCGCTCGCGGCGCGCCTTTACGGGGTCAGCGAAGCGCTCGGTCTGACGATCGAAGACCCCGACCTCACGCACCTCCTGCTCGAAAAAACCACCGCCTTTCTCACGGCTTATGCGCAAGCCTTCAAAGCGGCGGGCGCCAGTGGCGTCATCATGGCCGAACCCACGGCTGGCCTGCTCTCGCCACGCGCTTTGGCAACCTTTTCCTCCGCGTACATCCGTCGGATCGTCACCGCCGCGGACGGACCGGAATTCACCGTCATCGTTCACAATTGCGGCGCCAGGCTGGTGCACCTGCCGCAAATCCTCGAGTCGCAGGCCCGCGTGTTTCACTTTGGCGCGCCGATGGACCTGCCGGCGGCGCTGGCCAAGGCGCCATCGTCCGTCGTCCTTTGCGGAAACCTGGATCCGAGCAAGGTCTTCGTGCAATCCAGTCCTGACGAAGTCGCCACCGCGACGCGATCCCTGCTCGCGGTCACCGCGGGCTACCGCAACCACGTCCTGTCCTCCGGCTGCGATATTCCGCCCCAGACACCGCTGGCCAACCTCGACGCCTTCTTCGAGGCGACGCGCGACGCGGGTTTGTAAGCGGTTTGCAGTCGCGCCAGCGTTGTTTTTAGCTGCGTTCGGACCGTGACAACCTTGAAGTAGATCCGCGAGGCGTGAACCGGCTGGTTCAATAAGTGCCGCCGGCACCGAGTGGCGTCGAAGCGCGGCCGATTCCGCTCAGCAAACGCCGGGCGCCATCCGCCATGAAGTCCAGTTCGCTGGCGGTCTGGATGAAACGGTAGCCTTGGGCGAGCGCGTCGCGGATGTCGTCCGCGGTCAAGGCCAGGCGACCGGCGACCTTGCCGTGCCGCTTGGCCGCAGCCAGCACCCGGTTCATGGCTTCCTGCACGCGCGGATGCTTCATGTCGCCGCGCAACCCCAGCGAGAACGCCAGGTCGCTGGGACCGACGAAGAGGACGTCGATGCCCGGCACGGCCGCGATTTCGTCGATCTGTTCCACGGCACTGGTTTCCTCGATGATCGCCACCACCAGCACGTTGCGATCGGCGAAGTCGTAATACCCCTCGCTCGCCGGCCAGCGGAAGGTGGCCTGCCGCGCGCCAGAACCACGCTTGCCCAGTGGCGGATACCGGCAGGCCGCCGCGGCCTGGCGCGCCAGTTCGGGCGTGCTCGTGAACGGAAACATGACGCCCAAGACCCCGGCATCGAGCACGCGCTTGGCGGTCCACAAGGCGTTGACCGGCACGCGCGCAAACGGCACCGCGGGCAGACCGCGCGTGGCCAACACGATGTTCCGCAGCGTCTCGAGCGAGACCGGCGCGTGCTCCATTTCGATCCACAGAAAATCGAAGCCGGCCGCCGCCAGTTGCGCCGCCGCTTCCACGTGGTTCAGACTGATGGTGACGCCGATCACGGGTTGCCCCGCGGCGAGTGCCCGCTTCACCGGGTTTTCCATCGGCGCGTTGGATGCGGCTGGGTTCATGGGTGGTTGGGCGCGTTGGTCGTGTCCGGGCACTTGATGAGCCAGAGTTCCGCCACCTGGCACCCCCGGCCATTGCCGCCGAGGCCCGGCTCGCGATGCCACGTCAAAGTGAGCGAGCCGGTGCGCGTCGCCGCCGGCGGAAGGTCGAATTCCACCGGGCGGTAGATCGGCCGCTTGTCGCGGAAGGGATGAATCTCGATCCCGTCGTTGGCCTCGAGACGAATCCGCAGCTTGGGACTGTCCCCGCCATAAACGATCCGGACCTTGTACCGCACGTGCGGGTCCAGATCGTCGTAGTGGACCTGCAGCGGCGTCTCGCAGAGCGACTCCGCATGGTCGAGCCACGAGCAGCGTAGCGCGCCCTCCGGCTTTTCGTCCGGCTCGTCCACCACGTCGCCTTCTTCGAAGCCCACCTTGGACGACACCAGGCTGGCAGGGTCTTGGTCGAACGGCAGGCCGCGCACCAAATGCGGCTGACGGGCGATGTTGCCCAGATCGTCGTAGAAGCCACCCGGTCCGGGATCGGTCCAATCGACGATTTCGCGGAGGCCCGCCAACTGCGCGGCAGCGGTCGGGAGCCGGCGAATCTCCGCGAAGCGTTCCTTCAACCACCGGCGGTCGTTCAGCGGGTAATCCAGCGTGTCGAGGCAGGCGCCGCGGTCCACGGCGATGGCGTGGTAGCGCGGCACGCTCAGTTGCATTCGGATGCTTTGATACAGCGCCTCGCCCAGTTCGAAGACACGAGCGCGCAACGCGGTTGCGGTCGGTTGGGTCAAGGCCCGGTCCAGCGTGGACTCGGCAGCGGACAGGGCGAGTTGCGGACCGACGCGCGGGGCTTCACGAAGTTGGTCCAAGGCTTCGTTCTCCAAGGTGGTTTCGTAAAGCAGCCGGCGCCGCAGGTAGGTGTCGTAGTACGCGCGGAACAAGGCCTGCTGGAACCGCCAGTTCAGCAACGCGCGCGGCGCGGCCGCCCGCTCGAGTTGCTGGAATTGCTGGAGCGTGGTCTCGACGCCTTCGTTCGCCAGCAGCGGTCCGCGCCAGTTGCGTTCGAGCGCGAGCAAGCCTTGGGCAAAATCGTCCGTGTACGCGTCGCCAATGAAATAGCGGCTGTACTCGCGGAGGATCCGGATGACCGGCTGGTCGGGATCCCACCCCAGCGCGCTCCAGACGATTTTGTTCACGTCGTCGTTGCAGCCTTCCGAGTAGGTGATGAAGCCCACCGTGCCCGGCTGCAAAAGGCGGAAGATGGCCGCTTCGTCCGTGGGCCGCGGGTCGATGCATTCGCGGCCTTCGGTGACGGCGAACGCGGTGTCCCAGTCCGGCACCGGGTACTGGCACTGGCGGGTGTGCGTGATGTCCGGGTAATGCCGGATCGGATACCGCGCCGGCACCGCCTGGCGCAAGGCCGGCAGGCTCAGGCGGATTTGCGGGCCAAAGACCACGCCGCTGAGCCAGGCGGGTTGTTCGCGGGTCAGGATGCCGAGGAATTCGTCCAGCCAGGCTTGGTTGAAGCTTTGCGGCGACACCCACATCTGCGCGTGCGGATGCGTGCGGTGCAGGACTTCGGTTTCCTTCGCCAACAGGTCGAGCAGGACGCGCGGCCGCGTGTGGCCAGGGTCGCCGCCGGGGACAAACACGGCGTCGATCCGGGGCAGTTGCGCGAAGACCGCGCCCCACTCGTCGAGCGCGCGCGCCACCGTCGCCGGGTCGGAATAGTCCGCGTCCATCGCCGGATACCAAATCCAGACGTCCAGCCCATAATCGTCGGCCAGTTGCGACATGCGGCGCATCATCTGGATGGGGGGCAGCGGGAAATGCGGGCTGTCGGCATCGTCGTCCGAGCGGGGCGGGATCAACTCGACCGCGTTCACCCCGAAGACGATCAAGTCGCGGTAGTATTGCTCCCACGTCGGCACGTCCCAGGCATCGTAGGCGTGGGTCTTGGGCCGGTAGCCGAGCTGGTGACCGCGCAGGGCGTAGCGCGGCGCCGTGGTGATCGCCAGGCCGTCCGGCGCGGCGATCTTGCCCGGCGCCAATTGCAGTTGGCGCAGCAAATAACCCACGCCGTAGAGCACGCCGCGAGCGTCGTTCCCGGCGACGCATACGGCGGCACCGGCTCCGGCTTGAACCGTGCGAATCGTGAAGCCTTCCGGCTTCGGACTCCCCTGCCCGCTTCCGAGTTCGCCCACCGCATCCCCGCCCAGCGCCTTGAGCGCCGGCGCCGGGCCCACCGCGATGACCGGCACCGACGACGTGGGCCAGGACGTTTGTTCGGCCAGCCGGATTTGACTGCGTTTCTCGATTTCGTCGATGAGCAGGCGGACGGCCTGGCGCTCCGGCCCGCCGAGGTCTGGAGGCGAAACCACGACCGCGCGACTCAAGTCCAGCGCCGCCGCCGGCAAGATTCCTAAGACACCGAGCAAGCCGCCCAGCCAGTTGGCCCAGCGCCCGCGAGTTCGCGATTTCGGATCGCTGCCGTGCCGCGGGCTGCCGGTGCATCGGCTGCCCGCCGAATCGGCACACAGAATTGAGCGGCCAACCGGCCGCCCCGGAGAATGCAAGTTGGGTTTCAGAATGGCCGCAGTCATAGCCGAAATCCGGCGAGACTCAAGCCAATCCACGATACCCGAACCACGGCCTGGCTCGTTAAGCCGGAGCCCTTCGGTTCATCGGAGGACCGCGGGCGTCCCGCCGGCCATTTGCGTGGCTGGGCTGCTCTCACCATCTGGTGGCCGACTACGATGGCATCGCCCCGTCGGCGAGACGCCGACGGCAGCGACCGAGACGGTCGCGCTCCCCAAACATCAATCGCATTGTTCCGGCTAAGGTCGGGGACAGTGATGCGCTTCCTTGGCAGCCTTTCCAGCGTTGTCCCAGATGACAGAACTGTCATTGAGGCGTCATCGCCACGTCATTGGCTTCTGGTTGGCTGGGTCCGCCGGAAGCAACCGGCCATTAAATCGAAAACATGTCCATGCACCTCAAAAGCATCGTCAACATCCTCGCCGCCGCCATCCTGATCGTGATCGGCCTGACCGCCTGCGCCACCGACCGGGAGGAAACCAAGGAATCCGCGAAGCATTCGGCGGCTCTAGCAGCGCAGGCCAAAATTGCCAGGGCTGAAGCCGAAAAGGTCGCCCTCGCCAAAGCGCCCGGCGGCGCCGTGAAATCTGCCGAACTCGAACGGGAACACGGCAAGCTCGTCTGGTCCTTCGACATCGCCACCGCCGGCACCGCGGACATCACCGAGGTGCTCGTGGACGCGGTCACCGGCGACGTCGTTTCGGTGGAACAGGAATCCCCGGCCCAGCAAGCCAAGGAAGCCCGGGCAGACCGGGCCAAAGCGCACGCCGGCAACCCGGACCAGGATTGACGGTTATTCCAAACGTCGTCTGATGAAACTGGGTCCACGCCGACGACGTTGCTGAGGCGTGTCAGGATCTTGGCGCGATGGTTATGCAACTGAGCGCGCGCCAAGGCCAATTCACCTCAAGAAATTGCCTTCGGCAAACCGCCATCACCACTAATCTCTGCGCGTGCGCGTCCTCGTCGTCGAAGACATCAAGAAAACCGCGGCCTTCATCCGCAAGGGGCTGACTGAGGAAGGCTTTGCCGTGGACACGGTCCCCAACGGCGAGGAGGCGTTGGTCGCGGCCGTCACCACGCCGTTCGACGCGCTGGTGCTGGACATCATGCTGCCGGGCTGCGACGGGCTGAGCGTGTTGCGCCGGTTGCGCGAGCGCGGCGTGAGCACGCCGGTGCTGCTCCTGTCGGCGCGCGGCCAGGTCAACGAGCGCGTCGAGGGCCTTAACGCCGGCGCGGACGACTACCTGCCCAAGCCGTTCGCGCTAGCCGAACTGGTCGCCCGGCTGCGCGCTCTGGGCCGGCGGGGCGGCGACACGGCCCCGACCGTCCTGCGGCTGGCCGAGCTCGAGTTGGACACCGTCACGCACCAGGCGCGACGCGGCGGCCAGGCCATCGAGTTGACCGCCCGCGAGTACCGCCTGCTGGAATTCCTTCTGCGCACACCGGGCCGGATTTGCGGGCGAATGCTGTTGCTCGAAAAGGTGTGGGATTACGACTTCGATCCCGGTACGAACCTCGTGGATGTCTA
>JAKCAB010000611.1 GCA_021839785.1 bacterium
CCTGACAGTTGCTTTCCTTTTCCTCGAGGATTCGCGGCCTTCGTACATGGCCCGGGGGTGCGGTGACGGATCCCAGCCGGTCGCGCGGACCAAGCTATTTCGGCGGATCGATGTATGCGCGCGCCACCTTTGCGAGATCGCGATCTCCCGCCTTGGTCGCGGCAAACCCGGTGTAGGGTTTGGTCAGATTCAACTGCGCCGTGGTGGGTTCGATCCAGCGCATCACTTCGCTATGACCATCCGCGAAAGACAGCGTACCGACTCCGCCATGCCGCGTGCTGGGGTAGTTCTGCCATTCGGCCCGGTTCACTTTCACCGCGAAGTAACCGTCGTCGATCGTGATACCTTCATCGATGAACACGAAGGCCTGCGAAGGTCCCGGCCGGTTGATGCTGGCCACCTTGGTGTGCGCAGGCGCATCCGAAGGGTTACCGTCGAGGATGATCGGCGTAATAGGCGAGCCCGGGACATCCGAGGCACTGGTGCCGCCGTTCATCTGGCCGCTGATCGAGCAACTGCGCACGGGCTTGTAGCGCGCGTTTTCCTTGCCACTCAGCAGCGCCCCTTTCTGCCCAGGGCAGACGTAGATGCCCGCGGACGAGTTGTATTTGAAGAGCATCCCGTTGGTGATGGTGAGTAGGTTGGTGGCGCCGGGCAGGCTGTAGGCCAGGTTGTTGCCCGTGCCATCGATCCAGGCGTTTTTCGTGCCGAGGCCGTTCGGCACAATGGAATCGTTGAAGTCACCGGCGTAGAGCAGCCACGCGAGCTGCAACTGCTTGTAGTTGCTCAGGCACGAAATCGTCTGCGCCTTGGCCTTGGCCTTGGCCAGTGCGGGCAACAACATCCCGGCCAGGATGGCGATGATCGCGATGACCACCAGCAGTTCGATCAAGGTAAAGCCGCGGGCGATGGCGGATCGCACGCCACGGCACAACGGCGCTTTTTCGGATGTCACAGGCGTTCTCATGGATTGACTGGGGCCAAGGTAAGCACGCTGTTCTCGGGCGTCAATGGTCCGCAACGAGCCATTTCACCGCACAGGCGCCGTCGGATATGGCCTCACAGGATGCGCCGGATTACTCGAAATCGTACACCACCACCCGCTCGCAGACCGGTTTGAAAACTTTTTCCACAAACTCGAGGTGGAGCGGATGGACTTGGTAGGCGTCTTGGGTCTGTTTATCCGGGAAAGTGAGGTTCAGCGCCACTTGGTAGGTCTGGTCCACCACCGCGCGGTGGCTGCGCGCCATCCGGCCGGCGTGGAAGCTCAGCACGCCGGGGATCGGCTTGAGATAACGCTCCATGCCGGCAAGCAGTTCATCGGCCGCGTTCGCCAGGCCCGGCTTCGTCCAGAAGATCACAACGTGTGAAAACATGGCTCCAGCTAAGGCGAAGGCGGGACCGCCGGCAACGCGTTTCTCCGCGCGGCAAGCCCAGCGGCCGGCGGGCGCGATTCCGCGTCTTCGGCGCGCCGCAAGGCGGTCTTCACTGCACCGGCTCCGGCACCGCCGCGCCGTCCTTGCGCGGATCGGACGCGCCGTAGTTGATGCCGCGCGCGAAATCGCGCATCACCGCCTGGCCACCGCCAACGTCCTGCGCGAACGGGGCGATCACTTTCAAATCGTGGCCCTTCGCCGCCAAACCGACGCGCACGCTCGCCGGCACGCGCGACTCGATTTCCACGTCGGCGCCATCGAACGTCAACTTGGTGAACCGCGGCGCTTCGAGCGCGGACTGGAGGTTCATGCCGAAATCCACCAGGTTCGCCACAAATTGCGCGTGCGCTTGGGCCTGGTTCCAGCCGCCCATGATGCCGAAGGCGATCCGCAAATCGCCTTTGGCCATGAAGCCGGGAATGATCTTGTCTACTGGCCGCTTGCGCGGCGCCAACGCATTGGGGTGCGTTGGATCGAGGCTGAACAGACCGCCGCGGTTTTGCAGTCCGAAACCGGTGCCATCCGCCACCAAGCCGGAACCGAAGCCGCCGTAGTTGCTTTGGATCAGCGAAACCAGGTTGCCCTCGGCGTCCACCGCGCAAAGGTACGTTGTGTCCGTGCCGCTTGGCTGGCCGGGCGGCACGACGCTGGCGGCCTGGTTTGGATCGATGAGCCGGGCACGCTCGCGGGCATACGCCTTCGACAACATGCCGGCCACCGGCACCTTCGCGAACCGCGGGTCCGCGACGTACCGGAGCAGGTCCGCATAGGCGAGTTTCTTGGCTTCGATCAGCGTGTGCCACGTCGCCACCGAATCGCGGCCCCACTCGGCGAGCGGGAACGGCTCCATCAGATTCAACATCAGCAGCGCGGCGATCCCCTGCCCTTGCGGCGGGATTTCATAGACGGTCCAACCGCGGTAAGTCGTCGCGATCGGCTCGACCCATTGCGGGCGGAAGTCGCGCAAATCCGCCGCGGTCCAAGTGCCGCCGTGCTTTTGCGAATTGGCCAGCAGCAGCCTGGCGATGGCGCCTTCGTAGTAGGCCTTGCGACCGTCACGGGCCACCTGGCGCAGCGCCCACGCCAGATCGCGGTTGCGAAACATCTCGCCCATCCGCGGCGCCCGGCCGTCCGGCAAAAACGTCTTCGCCGCCGCCGAATCCGCGCTCATCAGCTTTTCGCTGGCTTGCCAATAACCGGCGACAATTTCGCTCACCGGGTAACCTTCGGCGGCGATCCGGATCGCGGGCGCCAGCAGGCGCGCCAGTTTCAGGCGGCCGAACTTGGCCTGGAGCGCGTCCCAGCCCGCGACCGCGCCGGGAATCGTGACCGAGTAAATCCCGCGCGGGGGCATGTTCGTGAAGCCCTGGCCGCGCAGGAATTCGATCGTCAAACCCGACGGCGCCCAGCCACTCGAATTGAGCCCGTGCAGCTTCCCGGTTTTCGCCTCGTAGACGATCGCAAACAGATCGCCGCCCAGGCCGCTGGTCATCGGGGCCACCACGCCCATGACCGCGTTGGCGGCGATGGCGGCATCCACCGCGTTGCCACCTTCGGCCAGGACTTGCGCGCCGGCCTGCGACGCCAGCGGGTGTTCGCTGGCCACGATGCCGTGCGTCGAGATCACCATCGACCGGCCTTGGACGCGCTCTGCGGTGTGGCCCAAACCAGCGACGCAAATGAGTGACAGCCATCCCAGGGTCAATCGGACGGACAGGTGGGCGTTCATGGTGGCGGCAGTCTAACTCAGGCCAGTGTGCCACCGCCAGTTTCTAAACCGGAACGATGCCGTTGAAATGGGGAGCGCAGACCGCTGGCCTGCAATGTTCGGCGACCCGCCGAATACCTCGTCGCCCGGATTCCCGGCTCGCCGCTTGGAGACGTGTCGGTTTGAGGCTCGAAGTCGTCGCCGAGCCGGCGACGCCGGCCCGCGGGCCGTGTGCGGTCCCCATCCGACAACATCGTTCGGCTAACCAACCAACCAAGCGAAGTCCAAGCCGCCGCTTCGACGGTGAAGCTACGCTTGGCGCGGACGCCAAAGCCGGCCCATTTGGGCGATGCGTTCCGCCGGTGTGGGGTGCGAACTGAAGTACTGTCCGAGCGGCGTCTGGTTCTGGTGCAACGCCTGGAGCCGTTGGAACAATCGCACGCTCGCCAGCGGTGGGTAGCCAGCAGCGTCGGCCAGCCGCGAGCCAAGCTCGTCCGCCTCGAACTCGCAATCCTGCGAGTAGGCGCTCGCGAGCATTTGCAGTCCCGCGCCGCGCAGCCAGGTGCCGAGCGGCCCGGCGCGCCCGGCCACCCGCGCCGCCAGGTTCAGCGCCGAATCGTGCAACAGGCGGTCGGCGGCGTGTCCGCGGATGACATGCGCCATTTCATGGCCCAGGACGAACGCGAGTTCGTCGGTGTAGCGGTGGCACAAATCGAGCAACGGCAGGCTGACGAAGATAAAACCACCCGGCAGCGCTAGCGCCGTCGGTTCCGGCAACCGCACCACTTCCGCGCTGAAGGACAGGAGTTTGTTCTTCACGCGCGCGGCCAGTTGCTGGCAAAGGCCGCTGACCAGCGCGGCGTCCTGCGGATCGGCGTGCCCTTCGATCTTCGCCCGAAACTCCATCGCCAGCGTCCGGCCCATCGACTTCTCGGCGCGAATCCGGTCGTCTTCCGAGCCAAGGACGGCGTTCCAGCCCCAGCGCACTTTTTGGACGGCGGGCATGGTTGCCCGGCCCAGGCCGCGGCCGAGATTGTAAAACAGATTGCTCACAAGCTGAGCGCGCCACCGGTCCGCCAGACCGCTCCGGCGCGTTGTGACCTGACTATTCGGAAGCCGGCGCGGCGGGCCAAGCAAAATGCGCTGCGTCGCGGTTCTCCGGCGTGAGCCGCGCGGCAGTTAATCGCTTGCCTGCGATGCATTCCGCCCCATCCTCGCGCTCATGCTTGAAGCGCTCAAACGGGAAGTCTGCGAAGCCAATCTTCAGCTCGTCCGCGAAGGCCTCGTCATCCAGACGTTCGGGAACGTCAGCGGCGTGGACCGCGCCAGCGGTTGCGTGGTGATCAAGCCTTCCGGCGTCGGTTACGAGGGCATGAAGCCGGAGCAAATGGTGGTGCTGTCGCTCGAGACGGGCGAGGTGGTCGAGGGCCAATTGAACCCCAGCTCGGACACGCCGACCCACCTCGTGCTTTACCGCGCGTTCAAGGACGTGGGCGGCATCGTTCACACCCACAGCGCGCACGCCACTGCCTGGGCGCAGGCCCGCCGCGAGATTCCGCCGCTAGGCACCACGCACGCGGATTTCTTTGGCGGGCCGGTGCCGTGCACGCGCGCGCTCAAGCCGGCCGAAATCAAAGGCGAATACGAAGCCAACACCGGCCACGTGATCGTGGAGCGGTTTCGCGACATCGCCCCGCTGGTGCTGCCCGGCGTGCTGGTGGCCAGCCACGGCCCGTTTGCCTGGGGGCGCAGCGTCAAGGAGGCCGTGAAGAACGCGGTGGCGCTGGAGTTCATCGCCGGTCTGGCCAGCGAGACATTCAGCCTCAACGCCTCTGCAAAGACCATGCCCGCCGCGCTGCTCGACAAGCATTTTTCCCGCAAGCACGGCCCCGGCGCGTATTACGGGCAGCGGTGAATCGGCTTTGTGCGTGCTTGCCTGCTGGCGGCCAGGCCGCAGAATGCGCGCAGATGAAAGCCTTACTTGCCCTTGCCGCCGCCGCGCCGGTGCTGCTCGTCGCGGCCGGTCCCGCCCCGCAAATCAAACTCGACGCTGTACCGTTCACGCAGGTCGAAATCACGGATGCCTTCTGGGCGCCGCGCCGGGAAACCAACCGCATCGCCTCAATTCCGGTGAACCTGGAGAACCTCGAAAAAGCGAAGAACCTCGAGAACCTCCGCCTCGCCGGGCAGCACAAGACCGAAGGCTACGAAGGCCCGGTGTTCATGGACTCGGACGTGTACAAGGCGCTCGAAGCCGCGTCGTACTCGCTGGCCACGCATCCCGACCCGGCGCTCGACAAGCAACTAGACGACATCATTGCCATCCTCGCCGCGGCGCAGCAGCCGGACGGCTACCTCGACAGCTATTACACGGTGAAGGAGCCGGGCAAGCGTTGGGTCAACCTCCGCGACAACCACGAACTCTACTGCGCCGGCCACATGTTCGAGGCGGCGGTCGCACATTTCCAGGCCACCGGCAAGACCACGTTCCTGAACGTCGCGCGCAAGTACGCCGACTACATCGACTCCGTGTTTGGCCCGCCCCCGAAACGCATGGGTTACCCCGGTCATCCGGAGATCGAGCTGGCTTTGGTGAAGTTGTGGCGCGCGACCGGCGAGCGCCGCTACTTCGAGCTGGCGCGGTTCTTCGTCGAAAGCCGCGGTTCGAAATTCTTCGCCGAAGAACACCACACACCGCTCGACCGCTACGACGGCAGCTATTGGCAGGACGACGTGCCGATTTGCGATCACCAGAACATCAAAGGCCACGCCGTGCGCGCCTGCTACCTCATGTCCGGCACGACGGAAGTGGCCCGTGAAACCGGCGACGTGAAGTTGTTGAAAATGCTCAACCGGGTCTGGCGCAACACCGCCGAGCGCAACATGTACCTCACGGGCGGCATCGGCCCCAGCGCCCACAACGAAGGCTTCACCGAGGATTACGACCTGCCCAACCTCACGGCCTACCAGGAAACCTGCGCCACCGTCGCGCTGGCTCAGTGGAACCACCGCCTCGCGCTGCTTTATGGCGATGCGAAGTACGCGGACATCGTCGAGCGCGCGCTTTACAACGGCGTCCTCGCGGGTGTTTCGCTGGATGGCACGCGGTTTTTCTACGTGAATCCGCTCGAAAGCCGCGGCAACCACCATCGCTCGCCCTGGTTTGGCTGCGCGTGTTGCCCGCCGAACGTCGCCCGCACGCTGGCTTCGCTGGGCGGCTATGCGTACGCCACCGCGGCCGATGCCTTGTATGTGAACCTGTTTATCCAAGGTGCAGTAAAGACGAAGATGGCCGGGCATGACGTGAAACTGAACGTCACCACCGATTATCCGTGGGACGGCGCGGTCACGTTCAAACCGGAACTGGCCCGCCCGGCGCGGTTCGCGCTTCACCTCCGCGTGCCCGGTTGGTGTCCCGACGCGAAGGTGCGCGTGAATGGCAAGGCTCTGTCCGCGCCGGTCCAGGACCGCGGCTATCTCGTGCTCGCGCGCGAGTGGCGGACGGGCGATTCGGTCAACCTGGATTTTGCGATGCCCATCGAACGAATCACCGCCAATCCGAACGTGCAGGCCGACCGCAACGCGATGGCGTTCCAACGCGGGCCGCTGGTTTATTGCCTCGAACAAGCCGATAACGCCGAACCGCTCGACGCGCTCTACTTTCTGCCGGACGACCGCCTCACGGCCGGCCGCGAGCCCGGCTTGTTGGGCGGCGTGGTCACCCTCAAAGGATTCGCGAACGTGGCGGGCGAAATGGATTGGAACCACCGACTCTACCATGCGCTGCCCGCGCCGCGGGTCGTGCCCTTCAAGGCCATTCCTTACTACGCCTGGGACAATCGCCAGGCCGGCCCCATGAAAGTCTGGTTGCCGCTCAATCCGCCGGCGCCGCGCGCTGGCGGACTCGAAGCGCAGGCCAAAGTCACCGTCTCGTTCGCGAACGGCAACTCGCAGCCCAGCGGCATCAACGACGGCGCGGAGCCAAAAAGCAGCGGTGAACAACCGGCCGCGCTTTGCCACTGGTGGCCGCACAAAAACACCGAGGAATGGGCGCAATACACCTGGACGAAGCCGGTCAGCGTTGGCGGCGCGCGGGTGTATTGGTTCGACGACACCGGCCGCGGCGCGTGCTGTTTGCCGGCGAGTTGGCGCATCGAATACCGTGACGGCGAAAGCTGGAAAGCAGTCGCGGTTGAAGGCGCCTACCCGGTCGCCCGCGACAAATGGTGCGACGTGCGCTTCGCGCCGGTCACCACCTCCGCGCTCCGCCTGCTCGTCAAACTCCAACCCGACTGGGCGGCGGGCGTGCACGAGTGGAAGGTGGTCGAAGCAGAACTCGATTAGTCAAACCCGCGAGGACCTCGGCACCGGCGCGCCGGCTTCCCAGCCGGCTTGACGCTTCGGCGCGACCCAGTATTGACCTTGCAACAGCGCGAGCCATTCCCGACACGGTAAGCCGCTTGGGAAAGCGGCGCTCCGCCAACCACGGCGCGCCGTCGCCTCGTTGACTCCCTTTGGCCGCAAACGCACCGCTTGAGTCGGTTCAGTCTTGACGTGTTTCTCAAGGAAGCGACGCTTACCCACCGTGAATAGGGAAACAGGGTTGCTCTCCTTTTCGCGGCGACCAAGCCGGCCTCTCG
>JAKCAB010000484.1 GCA_021839785.1 bacterium
CTGGGCGCGACCTTCGGGCCGGACGACCGGACGATCCTGCTGACCACCATGCCGATGGTCGCCGGCACGGAGTACACGCTCAGGGTGGGGGGCGTGCGCGACCGTGCGGACCTCCCGAATGTCATCCCGCCGGGTTCGCGAGCGACCTTCAACCTGAATGTGGTGCCGTTGAGCGCCGCTTACCTGCGGCCGCAGCCCGAACCGCCAGGGCCATCGAGCCGGCACGGGCCGGTGGTGATTTCGGAAATCATGTATCACCCGGCGCCGCGAACCGACGGGCGAAACCTTGAGTTCATCGAATTGTACAACTCCAATCCGTACTTCGAGGACCTCGGCGGCTGGCGCATTGCCGGCCAGGTGGATTTCACCTTTCCGCGCGGCACCACGCTGCCGGCCCAAAGTTACCTGGTGGTGGCCGCGGCACCGGCGGACGTGAGCACCGTGTACGGCATCAACGGCGTGGTCGGGCCGTTTGCCGGACGCCTGGCCAACTCCGCCGGCACGCTTCAATTGTTGAACCGGCAAGGCGCGATCCAATTCGAGGCAACGTATTCCGGCGATCCGCCCTGGCCGGCCGCCGCTGACGGCGCCGGTCACTCGCTGGTCCAGGCGCGGCCGTCGTTGGGCGAACGCGACCCCGCGGCTTGGGGGCCCAGCGACGTCCGCGGCGGATCGCCGGGGCGTGTCGATCCCGTTTCGGAGACGCCTTGGCAGACGGTGGTCATCAATGAACTTTTGGCCCACACCGATCCGCCCCAAGTCGATTTCGTCGAGCTTTACAATTATAGCGCGTCGCCGGTCGATCTGTCCGGGTGCGCACTCACGGATGATCCGACGACGAACCGCTTCGTGTTCGCGCCGGGGACGTCGATTCCGGCACTCGGTTTCGTTACGCTCGATGAAACGCAACTGGGTTTTGCCCTGAACGCCGCCGGCGAGACGCTCTACCTGGTGTCGCCGGACGGCACGCGCGTGCTCGATGCCGTACGTTTCGGAGCGCAGGAAAACGGCGTTGCCACCGGCCGGTATCCGGACGGCGCGCCGGCGTTTTCCCGGTTGGAACAGCCGACGCCAGGCGGACCGAACGCGCCGCTCCGCGTGTCGCCGGTGGTGATCAACGAGCTGATGTACGATCCGCTCAGCGGTGACGAGGATGACCAGTACCTGGAGTTGTACAACCGCACCGCGGCGTCGGTGGACGTCAGCGGTTGGCGGCTCGAGGCCGGCATCCGTTACACGGTCACGGCTGGAACGGTGATCCCCCCGGAGGGCTACCTCGTCGTGGCGCGAAATCCAGCGCGGCTGCTGGCGAATTACCCCGGCCTCGATTCGTCGCAGGTCCAAGGCCCGTTCAGCGGCAGCCTGGCTGGGCGCGGCGAGCGCGTGGCGCTGTCAATGCCGGACGACATTGTGCAGGCCAAGCCCGGCGCCGCCCCGACGACGAACCGGGTGCGCATCGTCGTGGACGAGGTGACTTACCGGTCCGGTGGACGTTGGGGGCGGTGGGCGCACGGCGGAGGCAGCAGCCTGGAGTTGGTGGACGCGCGCGCCGACCACCGGTTGGCGCCGAATTGGGCCGATAGCGACGAAACCGCGAAGAGCGACTGGACGTCGATCGAGGCCAGAGGCGTTTTGGACAACGGGAACGGAACGGCGGACTCGTTGCAGATTGTGGCGCTGGGTGCCGGCGAGTACTTGGTGGACAACGTCGAGGTCATTCCGGTGGGCGGGACAAACTTGATCGCGAACCCAGGTTTCGAGTCCGGCTTGGACGGCTGGGTGGCCCAAGGCAACCACGAAGACTCCGGTCTCGAAACCCACAAAGGCGATGCCAGCCGGCAATGCCTGCACGTCCGCGCGACCGGTCGCGGCGACACCGGCGCCAACCGCATCCGGGTGCATTTGACTTCGCCGATCGCGGCCGGCCGAACGGCGACCATTCGCGCGCGCGTGCGCTGGCTCGCCGGGTTTCCGGAAATCCTTTTCCGCCTCCACGGCAATTGGCTGGAGGCTACCGGCAGCGCGCTGACCGCGCGCAACCTCGGCACGCCGGGCGCGCGCAACAGCCGGGCGCAGGACAACGCGCCGCCCGCCATCACGGACGTGCGGCACTTCCCACCGGTGCCCAAGGCGAACGAGCCGGTGCAAGTCACGGCGCGGGTGCACGACCCGGACGGCTTGAGCGTGCTGCTGTTGCGGTACCGCCTCGATCCGGACACGAACCTCCTCTCCGTGCCCATGACATTGCAGGGCGCCGGCTTGTTTGGGGCAGTCATTTCGGCGCAAACCTCCGGCCGGGTGGCGGCCTTTCACGTGGCGGCGGCGGACCGGCTGACGCCGTCGCGCCGGTCGTTGTTTCCGAACGACGCCCCGGCCCGGGAATGCTTGGTGCGTTGGGGGGATCCCACGCCGGCCAGCGCCTTTGGCACGTACCGGATTTGGATGACGCAGGCGACCTCCAACCGGTGGTCGCAACGCGAAAGGCTCAGCAACCGGCCGCTCGACGTGACCTTCGTGAACGGCACGCGCGTGATCTACAACGCGGGCGCAATATACTCGGGCAGCCCGTGGCACGCGCCCGGATTCAATTCGCCCACCGGCAACGTGTGCGACTACGCGATGTACTGGCCGGCGGACGATCCGTTGTTGGGCGAAACCGAAGCCACGCTCCAATGGCCCGGCAACGGCGGCGGCGATAACTCGTATCAGCGCGAGCAAACCGCGTATTGGATCGCCAACCAACTGGGCCTGCCTTACTGCTCCCGGCGGCATGTGTGTTTGTTCGTGTCCGGCATCCGCCGGGCGGCGTACTTCGAAGACGTCCAGCAGCCCAACGGCGACCTGGTGGATGCCTGGTTCCCCGAGGCGCGCAACGGCGACCTCCACAAGGTGCAACTTTGGTTCGAGTTCGATGACGCGGCCTCCGCCTTCACCGCCAACGGCGCTTCGCTCGATCGCGTGACCACCACCGGCGGAGTCAAGAAGCTCGCGCGTTACCGCTGGACCTGGGCCAAGCGCGCCCTTAACGGATCGGCCAACAATTACACCAACCTGTTCGCGCTGGTGGACGCGGTGAACAACTCTTTGAGCGGCACGAGCTACTCCCAACGGGTCGAATCCGCCGTGGACGTGGACAACTGGCTGTGCACCTACGCCGTCGAGCACATCGTAGGCAACAACGACAGCTATGCATATGGCGGCGGCCAGAACATGTACGCCTATAAACCCGTCGGGGACACCTGGAAACTGATGATCTGGGACATCGACTTCGCGTTCGCGTCCCAGCCACCCAACAGCGACCTCTTCAACGTGGGCGGCCGAAACATCGGGCCTGACCTCACGTATCCACCGTACCGACGACTTTACTGGCAAATCCTGCAGGAAGCGGCGAATGGTCCGCTGTTGGCCGCGAACGTGAACCCCGCGCTGGACGCCAAGTACGCCGCGATGGTCAAAGCCGGCCTGGCCATCGACAGCCCGGCCAGCATCAAGAACTACATCAGCCAGCGTCGCGCCTACATTCTTGGTTTGATCGCCGCGAATGCCACCGCGTCGTTCGCGGTCACGTCCGGTGGCGGCCGGGACTTCGACACGAATCGGTCATTGATCACGCTTGCCGGCACGGCGCCGATCGAAGTGCGCACCGTGCTCGTGAACGGCCTGGCCTGGCCGGTCAACTGGACCTCGATCACCAACTGGTCTGCGACCGTGGCGCTCGCCGGCGGCGACAACGTCTTCCTCATCCGCGGACTGGATCAGACCGGAACGGTGGTGGCCGGGGCGACCAAGCGGATTGTGGTGCGCAACACGTCGGCCACCGATGCGCCCGCGGACTCGCTGTGTTTCAGCGAGATCATGGTGGAGCCGGCCGTGCCTGGCGGCGGCTACGTCGAATTGTTCAACCGGTCGGGCACAACCTCGTTCGACCTCTCGGGCTGGCGGCTCGACGGACTGGGGTTCAGCTTCCCCGCCGGAACCATTTTGCGGCCGCGCTTCTACGCGCTGGTGGTCGAAGATCGCGCAGTTTTCCAGACTGCTTACGGCGCCAACCGGCCCGTCGTGGGTGAGTACACCGGCCACCTCGACCAGGACGGCGAAACGTTGAAGCTGGTCCGACCCGGCACTGACAGCGCCAGCGAGGTGGTGGTGAACGAGGTGACTTACGGCACCACCGCTCCGTGGCCCACCACCGCCGAGCAACCGGGAGCGTCCTTGCAGATTCGCGACGCGGACCAGGATGACAACCGCGTGGCGAACTGGGCGATTGCCGTGCCTGACCAGACGCCGGCCACACCCGGCTTCGGCAATTCCGTCGCCGAAACACTCCCGCCCTTTCCGCCGCTTTGGCTCAATGAAGTTCAGCCGGTGAATCAATTGGGGCCGGCCGATCACCTTGGCCACCGCCATCCGTGGGTGGAATTGTATAACGGCGGCCCGACCAACGTGGTGCTCGACGGCCTGGCGCTTTCCGACAACCTCACCGACCTCGCCCGCTGGCCGTTCCCGGCCGGCGTGATGGTGCCCGCGCACGGCTTCCGCGTGGTGTGGCTGGATGGCGAATCTGGCGAGTCCACCGACGATGAATTACACGCCGGCTTCAGTCTGGGTGCGAGCGCCGGATTCCTGGCGCTGGCGCGGGATGTCGCAGGAGCACCGCAACTCCTGGATTATCTGCCTATCCCGCCGTTACTCGCGGATCGCTCATTCGGCTCCTATCCGGATGGCCGCATTGGCGGGCGGCGGAGTTTTGATTATTCGACGCCGGGGGCCGCGAACGATCCCGCGGTGGCGCCAGTCCAGGTCGTGATCAACGAGTGGATGGCGGACAACCAGACCACGCTCGCCGATCCCGCCGACGGCAAGTTCGAGGACTGGTTCGAGTTATACAACGCAGGTAACGCGGACGCGGATCTGGGTGGCTATTATCTCGGCAGCGACACGAACAACCCGACGCTGTTTCGGATTCCCAGCGGCATTTCAATCCCGGCGCACGGTTTCCTGCTGGTCTGGGCCGATGGCGATACCGACCAAAACTCGCTTCAGCCGCTAGCCGTTCACACGAACTTCAAACTCGCGAAGGCCGGCGAGTCCATCGGCCTGTTCGACCCCAACGGGCGGGTGCTCGACTTCGTCAACTTCGGGCCTCAAGCCACCGACCGCTCGGAGGGGCGCAACCCGGACGGCAGCGCGATCGTCGAAGTTCTGACGCGCACTTCGCCGGGGGCGGCGAATGCCGGCGAAGCGCTGCAAATCGCGGGTATTGCCTGGAAGCCGCCGGGCGGCGTCACGGTCACCTTCCGTTCCATCGCGGGAATGACTTATCGGCTTGAGTCCACTGCCACCCTCGAAAGTCCCGATTGGCGACCGGCGGGAGCACCGGTCGTTGCCAACGGCGGGTTGGCACAAGTCTCGGATGCCCCCGGCGATGCGCCGCGACGATTCTATCGCCTCCGGCTGGTGCGCTGAGTCAACCGACGGAGCCGCTCGCGCCGGCGGATGATTTTGTTGGAGGCCAGCCTGGCGGGATGAGTTCCTCGCCAAGAGGCTCGCCAAATCGGGATGGTCCTCTACAATCGTTTCTGCACCCGCTGCCGCCGACATGAACGAAAGCTGAATCACGGATCGCATGAAAACTTACTCCTTTCTGGGCGCCTTGCTTCTGAGCACGCGGCTGTTCGGCACCGCCGATCGGCCACCCGCTTCCGCCAATCCTACGCCAGCGAAGATGCCGGAGCGCTTGCAGTGGTGGCGCGAGGCCCGCTTCGGTTTGTTCATCCATTGGGGGCCGGTCAGCCTGAAAGGCACCGAGATCAGTTGGTCGCGCGCCAACTCGAATCCGCACTGCCCGAACAAAGGCCCGATCCCGGTTGAGGTCTATGACAACCTCTACAAGGAATTCAACCCAACGAACTTCAATGCCGCCCAGTGGGTGCGCATTGCCCAGGCCGCCGGCACGCGCTACCTGGTGCTCACCGCCAAGCATTGCGACGGCTTCTGCCTGTGGCCCACCAAAACGATCGACCATCACATCGGCAACTCGCCTTTCCGGCGCGACATTTGTGGCGAACTCGCGACGGCCGCGCACGCCGCGGGGATGCCGATCGGTTGGTATTACTCGCCGATGGATTGGTATGACCCGGATTGTCGGACCTCCCGCAACGCGGCGTACCTGCAAAGAATGCAGGGGCAGCTTCGCGAATTGCTGGGCAACTACGGGCGCATCGCCGTGCTGTGGTTCGACTGGGATGGCGGCACGATTCCTTGGGACCAGGCGAATACGTACCGTCTGGTTCGCCAAGCCCAACCTCAGATTATCGTGAACAACCGGCTCGATTGCAGTTTCGGCGGGCATTCGGCGGACAGTTACATCGGCCCGGACGCGGACTATTACACGCCCGAGCAGGTGATCGGCGCGTACGACGACCAGCGGCCTTGGGAAACTTGCATGACGCTTGGCACCCAGTGGTCCTGGAAACCGAACGACACGATCAAGTCGGTCCAGGAAACGGTGCGCATTCTGGCCCGTTGCGCGGGTGGCGACGGCAACCTGCTGTTGAATGTCGGTCCCATGCCCGATGGCCGGATCGAGCCGCGCCAGGTCGAAGTCCTGCAAGGTGTCGGGGCGTGGCTGGCCAAGTGCGGCGAGAGCATTTACGGCACCCGCGGCGGGCCGTTCAAGCCGGGCCGATACGGCGCCTCCACGCGGAAGGGCAACACGATCTATGTCCACGTTTTCAATTGGCTGGACGATCCGCTGCGGCTGCCTGGGATTTCCGCGAAAGTGCTCCGTGCCCGTGTCTTGACCGGCGGTGTGGCCACCTGCCGGCAGAGCGCTGAGCGCCTCGAAATCTCCGTGCCTGAAAGCGCCCGGCAGCCGGCCGACACGGTGGTGGCGCTGGACCTCGATGGCGACGCACTGCAGTTGCCCGCGGTCGATGTGCCTGCCCGGGTGTCATTGACCAAGGGCGCGACAGCCCGCGCCTCGAACGTCTATCAACAGCAAGCCCAATTTGGCGCTGACAAGGCCGTGGACGGTAACGACGAGACGCGCTGGGCCACCGACGCGGGCACGCACCAGGCCTGGTTGGAAGTGGACCTCGGCCGGCCGGTAAAGTTCGATCAGGCCGTCATCGCCGAAGCCTTTCCAGAGCGGGTGCGGCGGTTTGAATTGCAGTGGCTCGCCGGCCCGGACTGGAAGACTTTCTGCGAAGGCACGACCCTCGGTGAACTCTGGAGCCGGCGATTCGCACCGGTAACGGCGCCACGCGTCCGCTTGAACATCCTCGACGCCACGGGTGGCCCGACGCTTTGGGACTTCAGCCTTTTCGACACCACCAACTGACCGAACCGATATGAAAACAATGCGATTCAGGAATTGGGTGTTGGCCGGCGCTCTTGGGTGCCTGCTGACTAACGCTGCCGAACAGGCTTCATCTCCCGCCGCTGATCGGATGGAGTGGTGGCGCGAGGCGCGCTTCGGTTTGTTCATCCACTGGGGGCCGGTGAGCCTCAAAGGCACTGAGATCGGCTGGTCGCGCGCGGGGGAGCGTCGCGGCTACGGATTTGGCCGCGGGACGGAAGTGCCGGTCGAGGTTTATGACAACCTCTACAAGCAATTTGACCCGACCAATTTCAACGCCGATGCCTGGGTGGCCACCGCGCAGGCGGCCGGCATGAAATACCTCGTGTTCACCAGCCGCCACCACGACGGCTTCAGCATGTTCGACACGAAGGTCAGCGACTACAAGATCACGTCGCTCGAAAGTCCCTTCCATCGCGA
>JAKCAB010000167.1 GCA_021839785.1 bacterium
GGTAATTGATCAAGGTCAGGTTGCCCGCGTTGTCGTAGCTGTAGAGGGTCTGCTTGTTCTGACTGGGGCTGGACCAGAACTTGCGCCACGCCAGCCGCTGGTGGGCGTCGTAGCTGTATTCCAGGTTCGTGAAGCTCTGGTTGTGGTAC
Organism: bacterium; assembly: GCA_021839785.1. The sequence goes on from JAKCAB010000167.1 coordinate 150, forward strand.
TGCTTGGTCCGCATCCCGCCCTCGACGTCGTAGGTCCAGGTGGTCGTTTTGCTCCGGCCATCGACCAAAGTGAGCATGTCGTTGGCGGTGTTGTAAGTGTAGGCGATCGTCTCGCTCTGGGGCGTGGTCTCGCTGGTCTTGCGCCGGGCCTCGTCGTACCCGTACTGCGTGGTCTGGCCGTCCGGCCCGGTGTACTGGGTCAGGCCGCGGGCCGAGTACTGGAACGACTCGGTCCCCTGGCCCGGCACGGCGCGGGTCAGCAGCCGGCTCAACCGGTCAAAGCTCTGCGTCACGCTCACGGCATTCGCGTCCACCACCGTGGTGGGCTGATCGTGAAGATTGTACGTCACCGAACGTTCCGTGCCCACGGCGCTGGTGACGCTGCTCAACAGCCCCTGGTTGTTGTACGCGAAGGTGCGGCTGCCCAGGGAATCGGTGCGGCTGGTCAACTGGCCGAGCGCGTTGTAGCCGTAGGTCTCGTAGGTGTTGTCGGGATGGACCACCTGCGTCTTCCAGCCGGCGTTGTTGTAGGTGAAGGTGGTGGTCTTGTTGCGGGCGTCGGTGATGGTCTCCGGTCCGCCGCAGCCGCAGTAGGTGGTGGTGGTGGTGTGGTTGAGCGGGTCTTTGACTTGAACAACCCGGCCGAGCCGGTCACGGCCGTACCAGGTCCAGTGGCCCAGGCGGTCCCGCACACCGGTGCGGTGCAGGATGGGGATCGCCGTGCCGCCGGTGTTGAACCCCATGCCGGGCTGCAAGTCGTAGCTGTACTGGACGTAGGTCGCGGCCAGGTCGTTGTGGGCCGGGTAGTCCACCTGCGTCAGCCGGTTCAGGCCGTCGCGGGTGAAGGTGCGGGTCAGGCCGCGGGCGTCTTGGTGAGTGCGGATGTAACCGTTGAGCCAGGTAAACGACTGGGTGCGGTTGATCGGCTGGTCGGTGAGGCCCGACAGGTAGCCCGGGAACGCCCCCGAGTAGGCGTTATACGCGTAGGTGCGGATCAGGCCCGCCGCGTGGGTCTGGCTGGTGAGCCGGCCGTAGCCGTCATACGCCCACAGGTTGGTGTAGGTGACCGTCCCGTCGGGGCGGAGGATTTCGGTGAGCTTCTGGTGCCGGGTGTTGTAGGTGTAGGAAACGACCAGTTCGCTGCCCGGCCGATAGACGTGGAGCAGGTCCTGGCCGTTGGCGGCGTAGGTGTAGGTGTACGTGCGGGTCGGGGCCGGGTTGCCCGTGCCGTAGGTGGCCGTCTTGCTGGTCGGCAGGCCCCAGGCATTGCGCGGGTAGCTCTCGTACCAGGTCGAGCCGTCGGGCAGCTTGCGCGCGATGAGCGAGGGCTCGATCTGCGTGCCCCTCGCCCCTGGCGCCCACTCGCTCTTGCCGGCGTAGTCGTACCAGGTGATTTGCCCCTGATTGCTGCCGGTGTCGCTGGTGCCCGGGGAGCGTTCGTAAGACAGGGCCAGATCGGGACCCACCGCATAATCGGAATCCGATTGAAAAAGCCAATGGCGCAGGCGCGCCTTGTTGAGGTGGCTGGTGGTCAGTTGCTCGAAAACGGTGGGCACGCCCACACTCTGGCGCTGGTCCCAGTGATAGCTGTCCATCAAACCGGTGACGGTGTCCAGCAAGGTTCCGGTGGGCAGGTTTCCTGGCACCAGGGCGGACGCGATGTTCCCCGAAACGCCCCGGCAGGCCCAGGAAGCGCCGAACATGTATATCTGGCTGCCGCCGTTGGGCTCGGTGATGTCCACCCGCCGCCAGGCGCCGGTGTCGTCCTGGTAGCCCTGGTAGGTAAAAGTGGTCGTGCCGTAAGGTGTGGTCAGTGTCTGCGGCCAGCCCTCAGCGGTATAGGTGAGGCTGCTGCTCAAGCCGGCGGCGTCCTGAAGGGTGGCCAGGTGGGGCGTGTAGTTCAGGTCGTCCGCGTAGGTAAGCTGGACGGAATGGCTGAAACGGTCGGTCACGCCGTTGAGCAGGGCACCAGCCGAGGAGTGCCATGTGTAGGAGGTGGTATAGAGCGTTGCCCCGGAGTGGTCGCTCACGCTGTGGAGCAACAAGGTCGGCCAGCCGTAATAGGGATCGTTTGTTTCGGTATAACTGAAGGCGGTCGCGAAGCCTTGCGCGTCAATGGACTGCGATAAATAAACATAACGGGCGCGCTCGGCGCCGCGGCGCCAAGGCTGATCATAGTAAAACCGGCGGCCATCCGGCAGATCCAGCCAATAGCTGATATTGGTCTGTCCGCTGATGACCGCTGTCAGCTTCGTGTTGTAGTAGTAGTCGGTTGCATTCGTCTGCCCCGATTCAAAATGAAAGTACAGTACCCCGCCGCCGGGGACGTACACATCGGCGTCATTGAGCAGGCCGTAGGCACCCCATTCGCGGTTATCCACCCAGGAGAACCAGTTGCCGTTCCAGCCCGGTCCCAAGCTGAACACATCGTACTGCTCTCCGCCTTCATCGCGCTGCTTGAAGTTGAGTTGGAGCCCCACGGCCGGGCCGTAGGCCGGCTGGCAACGGATCGGTTGATCGCGCAGCCAGAGATTGATGTTCGGCTCGGTCACCTGCCAGCGGGGCATGCCGACCGGGGCGTCGCCGGTGCCGCCGCAATCGCCGGTCTGGCAGCCAGAAGCGGGATCCTCCGGGCCGCCCTCTCCACACTCCGGGCCCAGCAGGCTCTCCACCCCGTCCAGGAAAGCGCCGAACCATCCGGGGGCGCCACCGCAGCGGCCCACGGTCATGGCCATCTCGTCGGTGGAGAGCCGGCGCCAACCGGCCGGCAAGGAGCTGCCCGCGCTCACCAGGAAGCGCCCGCTGGCCTCGGCATTGAGCACTTCCGGCCGGAACGGCCGCTCGCCCCACATCGGGTCAAACGTCTGGACGAACCCATTCTCCCACCCCAGCAGGGCGATGAAGTGGTTTTGCTTGAGGTGCAATACGCCGGGCACGGGCAGATCCGCGATGCCTTCGGCGCGTTCCACGCCCACCATCGCGTGCTGGCCGCTCTGTGCCATTCGCAGCAAGGCGTTGAAGGAGCAGCCTTCCAACAGGTTGGCCTCCCGATAGAAGGCGTCGGCCTGCCGCTTGTCCAGCCCCTGGCCCTTCGCCTGGCGGACCACCGCGTTCATCACCGCCCACCCGCCCCGGTACGTGGCCGAGGGACGGGACTTCAAGACCCCGTACAGTTCGCGGGTGGCCAGGTACTTTTGTTCCAACGCTCCCCCATCCAGGTGCCGGTCACCGATTTCAGCGAAGAGGACCTCCAACTCATCGAGCCGCCCCAGGCCCAGCAACAGCCGGGTCCAGTGGGCCAAGGCGTAGTCGGCGACCTCTTTGCCCGGTCCGGGCGGCAGGTCTTTGGTCAACAACCACGTCTGCGCCCAGTGGTCCAGGGCGCGCGTGTACGCCCCCTCCTCAAACCAAAACTTGCCCAGGCAGTTGCCCAGCGAGGGGGTCCAAACCGACCGTGGGTTCTCCGCCACAAAGGCCTCGAACAACTCCGCCATCGCCAGCTCATCAACCGCCGGCGAGCGGTCAAGGGCGGCTGTCAGCACGGCGGCTTCCGCCGCGGCCGCCGGGCTTTCGCCCACCGCCACGAGCGGCCGGTCAAAGGAGAGCGGGCCCCGCAATCGCAACCCCGGCGCAAGACCGGCGGCGGGCCCTTGCGCCCGGCCGACACCCCAGAAGAGGACCGGCAAGACCAGCAGGCCGGCCACGAGGAGCTTCCGGGGACAGCCGAAGAAACGGTTGCGAGAAGACGAACGAACGGAACGGAAGGTCGCTTGCATAAGCCCAGTTATCAATCCCATTTTCCCATCAGGCTGCCCTGGCGGATACTTGTCTGTGCTTGGGCTGTCAATCAAAAACCAGCGTCACTCGCGGTGTCAGCGTCAAGTAGTGGTTGTGCTTATCATGACTGGAAGCCTTTCCCCGGACCTGCTCCCGCTTGCCGGGCGATCGTCCCCCTTGTCTCCACCCAGCCAAACCGCGTGGGCATCGGGTTCGCGGTTGTGTTCGGCCGCTTCGCGCCCCAAGCTGCGTCGAGGTGCCATGAACGGGTTTCTCGCGTCTCTCCACCGTCCCCAAGCCACGCCAACCGCTGGGGAAGCCCGGCCATTCCGCCGGGTGGCCGCCCTTTTCTGCGGCTTGCTGAGTTGCTTGCTGCCGGGCCCGGCGGCGGGAGCAACGCCCGCCTGGTGGGCGCCTTCTGCGCTCTTGGTCCAGCCGGAGGCGGCAACCCTTTACCTCGGAGGTCGGTCGGGCCTGGTGCTGGCCACCAACCGGCAGGGCGGCGACAAGGGGTGGACGACCCAACTGAGTGATAGCGTAACCGGGCTTGCCTGGGCGGATCAGCCCGCAAGGGTGCTGGTCACCAGCGCCGACCAGTCCAACACCATCAGCATCCTGGACCCGAGCACGGGCGGCGTTCTGGCCACCTGGCCGGCCGGTCACGGGGTTTGCAGTCCGGTGGTCAGCCCCGGCCGAAAACGGCTCTATGTCTGCAACCGATTCGACCACGCCATCGGAGTCCACGCGCTGACTGACGGCCAGGCATGGGTGCACATCCCGGTGCTGCGCGAGCCCATTGCGGCGGCGCTTTCACCCGATGAACGGCTCCTGGCCGTTGCCAACCACCTGCCGGAAGGCGCTGCCAACGCACCAAGCGTGGCTGCGGCCGTGACCCTGATCGACACCGGGACCGACACGGTCCGCACCCATATTCGCCTGCCCAATGGCAGTACTTCGCTCCAGGGGATCGCCCTCTCCCCTTCCGGGGCACAGTGCGCGGTGGTTCACACCCTCGCCCGCTTCCAAGTGCCCACGACCCAACTGGAGCATGGATGGATGAACGTCAGCGCCCTGAGCCTGATTGATCTCCCGCGCGGGTCGCTGCTCGCCACGGTCCTGTTGGATGAACCCAGACGGGGCGCGGCCAATCCATGGGCGGTCGCCTGGAGTCCCGACGGCCGGCTCCTGTGCGTCACGCACGCCGGCACCCACGAATTAAGCGTGATCGACGCCCCGGCCCTGAACGCACGTCTCGCCACCCAACCGGCGGGCCAACTGGTGCCGAACCTGGATTTTCTGCGCGGCATCCGGCACCGGGTCGCCCTGCCCGGGAAGGGTCCTCGCGCTTTGGTGGTCGCGGGCCGGCAGGCCTACATCGCCGAGTTCTTTTCCGACACCGTGAGCCTGGTCGATCTCGATCAACGGGCCGTGAGCGGACGCCTGGCTCTCGGCACGGAGGCACCGCCCAGTCTTGAACGGGAAGGCGAGCGATTATTTCACGACGCGACCATCAGCCGCCAGGGCTGGCAGAGCTGCGCCTCCTGCCACCCCGACGGCCGCGCCGATGGTCTGAACTGGGACCTGCTCAACGACGGGATCGGCAACCCCAAAAACACCAAAAGCCTGGTGTGGAGCCACCAAACACCGCCGGCAATGAGCACCGGGGCCAGGACCAGCGCGGCCCAGGCGGTGCGCGCCGGATTGCGTCACATCCTGTTCGCGGTCCCCGATGAAGCTCAAGCACAGGCCATCGAGGCGTATCTTCGTTCGCTGCGGCCCGTTCGTAGTCCATATCTGGCGGATGGCGCTCTCGCCGCGCCCATCAAGCGGGGCCAGCGGCTTTTCGAGGACCCGCAGGTGGGCTGCGCCGTCTGCCATCCCGCGCCGCTGTTCACCGATTTGAAAGCCCACGCGGTGGGGACGGCGGGCCGCGGCGAGGCACCCGGGACGCGCTTCGATCCGCCAACCCTGGCCGAATGCTGGCGTACCGCACCGTATCTGCATGATGGGTCTGCGGCCACGCTCTACGAGGTGCTGAAAACCAGGAACCCGGAGGATCGGCACGGAAACACCTCGCATCTCAACGCGCGGGAACTCGGCGATCTGGCCGTGTACGTGCTTACCCTCTGAATAGCGACGGCGCTCGACACGGAACACTTGCGGGCACCGCCCATTGCAATCGGCTCAAACCCCATACCGTTCCCCGCCGCCGGGCGCCGGGAAAGATTGGCGGTACGCTTTACGTCTGGGGAAGCTCGTCAGTAAAATGACTTCCTCACAGGCGGTTCGCGGCCGCCACCTTGGGCTGTAACGGGAACGTCGGGCAGTCGCTGAGCAGCAATTCCTCCGCCGCCGCCGGCGCAGATCCCCGGCTGAACCTCGAGGTGCTGCGCGGCTGTGACCGTGAAGCGGCAGAGGCGAGTGAGAGGCTGCCAAGGCCAGCTTGACCCGCTGCCCACTTCTTCATCCAGTCGCTTCACACCCCACGCCTGGGACGTCGCTCCGTGGTCTGGTGAACAACGTTGGAAACCGCTTCAGGCGAGTCCCGAGTCTGCGCCGCAGTTCCGGTCAGGCCACCGCCCCGCAGCCTCGGCCAGCGGCGGCTACTCGATGATCCGCAGGTAGCGGCCCATCCAGTACGGCAAAAGGAACTCGTCTCCCGCCAGTTCCGTTTGGCCGCCGTCGCCGCCGTCCAACGCAAACGGGTTGCCGTTCCAACGCATCGCCGGTCGTTCGTCCGGCGGCAGGACTTGTTGCGTCTGCCGATCGCGGAAGTTCGCCGGCAGACGCACAATGTCCCGCCGTTGCGAGTTCTGCACCGTCCAGGTGATCAGATCCAGCGGATAGCGGCGCAGCGTCCACAAAGCGCCTTCCAAATCGAACTCCGGCGCGCCCGTCATGGCCAGGATGAAGCTCCAGAGCGGGTTGTGTTCCAGACGCTCGACGTTCCAGTGATCCGCCACGGCTCCGGCATAAAGCCGGCGCAAATCCTCGTTAAAAGCGTAACGGAACAGCGTCCAGTCGTTGATGAAACCCAGGAGGTCGTCCGAGTGGTTCCACTCGTCGCCCATGTCGTTGCCCCGAAAAACGAAGCCCGGCGTGGGCTGGATGTTCGCCAGGCTGTTGGTGATGTTGGCGAGGTAACCGTCGCGCGTAAGCAACTCCAGGCCTTTGGCGCGGTACACCGGTTTGCTGGCGATGCGCGCGCCGAACTGGAGGAAAGCGACGATCTCGGCGCTGTTCAGCCGGCGGTCCACGATGGTCGGCGGGTAATGGTTCACGTACTCCGGATTCCAGCGGCCCCAAAGCGTCGGCAGTCCGTCCACGTCCACCAAGTAAAGGTTGTTGCGCAACAGGTGCGCGAGAATGCGGTCGTAAAGCGCCGCGATCCGCGAGCGTTCGGCCGGCGTTCGCGACGCGACTTCGTAAAGCACGGCCAGCGCAAAAGTCTGCGCGGTGATTTCGTCGCTGCTGGTGTGGCCCTTCCACTCCCAGCGCGGGTCGGGGGCCACGCGCCAGCGATCCGGATCGGAGACTTTGTAGCCGCTCCGCTCGAACGTGCGGGCCGGGAAGCCATCGAGATTGTTGATGGTTTGCAGGCGTTCCAACGCCTCGAAGGTCTGCCAGGCGTTGGCCCGCGCCGACTCCTCGCCGGTCACGGCATAATGAAACGCCTGACTGGCCAGGTAATAACTGCTCCAGGTGCCGTCATTGTCGGTGTCGATCATCTCTGCGCTGGTCAGGTCGCCGGGTGTGCGCAAGCGGAGTTCGGCGCAGAACCCATAACGAATATGGCGAGCGCGAATGGCGTGCTCGTAATGCGCCGCCTTTTCGGCGAGCGTCATGGGCA
>JAKCAB010000888.1 GCA_021839785.1 bacterium
CGCCGCCGACCAGCCGCCCACCTTGCCCCTCGGCGCAATCGCGCCGGACTTCAAGCTGCCGGGTGTGGACGGGCGGGAGCACACCCTCCAGGATTTCGCGTCCGCGAAGGCGCTGGTGGTGGTGTTCACCTGCAACCACTGCCCGACCGCCCAGTATTACGAGGACCGCCTCAAAAAGCTCGTCGCCGATTACCAACCAAAAGGCGTGGCCGTGGTTGCGATCATGCCGAACGACCCGCAGTCCGTCCGGCTCGATGAACTCGGCTGGACCGACCTCAGCGACACGTTCGCGGAAATGAAGCTGCGCGCCCACGACCGCGGCTTCAACTTTCCGTACCTGTACGACGGCGACACGGAGACGGTCTCCCGGGCGTACGGGCCGGTGGCCACGCCGCACGTTTTTCTGTTCGACGCCGGCCGCAAGCTGCGTTACGTGGGCGCCATCGACGATTCGGAGCGTGTCCAGCATGTCCAGGTCCATTACCTCCGCGACGCGCTCGACGCGGTGCTGGCCGGGAAAGAACCGCCAGTGACGAAGACCAAGGTCGTCGGCTGCTCGGTCAAGTGGGCCGGCAAAGCCGACTCGGTGAAGGCGTACATGGAGAAGCTCGCCGCGGAGCCGGTGGCTCTGGAAAAGGCGGATGCAGCCGCGCTGGCGGCTTTGCGCAAAAACGATTCCGGCAAGTTCCGCCTCGTCAACTTCTGGGCCACCTGGTGCGCGCCGTGCGTCGCGGAGTTCTCCGAATTCGTCACGATCAACCGCATGTACCGCCACCGCGACTTCGAGTTGGTGACGGTCTCCGTGAATCGCCCCGACGAAGAGGCCGCCGTCCTGGTGTTCCTGAAGAAACAACAAGCCTCGAATCGGAACCTGATCTTCGCCGCGACTGACCGGGAAAAGTTGATGAACGCCTTCGACCCCGACTGGCCGGGGCCGGTGCCGTTCACCGTGCTCATTTCGCCGGCGGGGAAGATCCTGTATCGCGAGCTGGGCAGCATCGATGCGCTGGCGGTGCGCCGGGCCATCGTCCGGGAAATGAACGCCGTGAAGCCCTGGTGAGTGGCGCGTGGGTCCGAATTGCCCGCGCGCGAGCCCTCCGTTGGCAGAGCGAAGTCCGCATTTGTGATTGGCATCCGCGCCTGCGTCCGTATTTTCCACCGGCAACGAAACTAGTCGATTATGGGAACCCGATCACATACGCGGACCGCAACCGCCCGTTACCGCAAAGACCTCACCGAGACGCCGGACTGGCTGGTCGAAAAGCAATGCCCGCACAAGAAGCAGTACATGTCGGGCAAGCGCATCCAGCCGAAAAACCTGACCGGCAAGGAAAGCGTCGAGAAACTCGTCGATGAAACTTTCCTCGCCTACAACTCGGCGCGGCTCAAGGAGGGTTGCCAGCTTTTCGCGGACCGGATGCTCGCGCCGGACGTGACCATCGGCATGAGCATTTCGGGCGCGCTCACGCCGGCCGGGCTGGGCTGCTCGTGCATCATCCCGCTGATCAAGGCCGGGTTCGTGGACTGGATCGTCTCCACCGGCGCGAACCTTTACCATGACCTGCACTTCGCGCTGAACTACCCGGTCCACGTCGGCAGCTTCAAGTTCGACGACTGCGACCTGCGCGAGAACGACCTCGTCCGCATCTACGACGTGTTGATCCCGTACTCGGACGGCTTGATGGCGACCGACGAGATCCTGCGCTCGATCCTCATCCAGCCGGAGTTTCAAAAGGAAATGGGCTCCGCCGAGCTGCATTATCTGATCGGCAAGTACGCCGCCGAGTGGGAGCGCAAGAACAAACTCAAGGACGTGTCCGTCATGGCTGCAGCCTATCGTGCCGGGGTACCGTGCTACACCAGCTCGCCGGGCGATTCGACCATCGGCATGAACGTGGCGGGGGTCGAGTTGCGCGGCAACAAACTGCGCGTCAACCCCAGCATCGACGTGAACGAAACCACGGCCTATGTGCTCGCGGCCAAGCGCGCTGGCGGCCGGAGCGGCGTGGTGCTTTGGGGCGGCGGCAGCCCGAAGAATTTCATGCTCCAGACCGAACCGCAAATCCAGGAGGTGCTCCGGATCAAGGAATTCGGCCAGGACTTCTTCCTGCAAGTCACGGACGCCCGGCCCGACACCGGGGGTCTTTCCGGCGCGACGCCGAGCGAGGCGGTGAGCTGGGGCAAGGTGGACCCGACCAAGCTGCCCGACGCGGTGGTTTGCTACACCGACACCACGATCGCCATGCCGATCCTCACCCACTACGCGCTGGCCAAGCACAAGCCGCGCAAGCTCAAACGCCTCTTCGACCAGCGCGACAAGATGATGCGGGCGCTGACGAAGGAATACTTCGAACACAACCCGGTGAAGATGATCGATGGCAGCGAGCCGGTGTTCGGCTGAGCGGCGCGCGCCTCTTCTCGCCTCAGGCGTGGCCCGCGAACTCCGCTGGCCACGCCTGTTGGTTTTTTGGGGGTAACGAGTTTGAGAAACGCGATCGAGCCAACGGCGAGCTCCGGCCGCTACCAAGTCGCCGCTGAGCCGACACTTGCAAAGGCCCGCGCAAGGTCGATAGTAGGCCAAATCAAAAGCATCACAGCGCTGGCCGGTTCATGAAAAGGCTTCACCAAAACGAGAAGGCGCGGGGACTGCGAGGAGTGCGGTTGATTGTGGCGGTTTCGGCCATTGCGGGCGTCGTGGTTGCGACCGGCCTGGCCCAGGAGGCGAACACTCCCGCCGCACCGATCCAAGCCTCACCTGCGAACGGCAGCCAGGTTACGCTGGCCGCAACCTCTGCGAACGAGGTTGCGCCGGTAGTTGAACTGACGCGCGCTTCGTTGGACAGGCATTCCCCGAGCATCGATGCGATCCTCCAGATGATGGACGGCGGCGTCTCGACCAATGTCATCAAGACCTACGTCGAGAGTTCGCTAATCCCCTTCGATCCCACGCCCGCGGACCTGCTCGCCTTGAAAAAGCACGGCGTCAGCGACGAAATCGCCACGGCCATCATCCAGCGCGGCGCCCAAATCCGGGATCAGCTCCGCCAAGCCCGCGCGGTCGCGCCAGCCGCAAACCCGGCGCCGGCGCCGGCAAACACTGGCTACGCTGGCTTCGACCCTGAAGGCTACGATTTCTGGTGGTACCATTATGCCTACCCGCGGACGCTGGCCTCGATCGACCAGCGGATGGCCGCGTTCTCCTCGCCTTACGCGTACTGGGATTACCATCCCTTCGCGCTTCGGCCCTCCTTTGCGCTGGCCTATTCCTACCCACCCACGCTGAGCTTCGGCTTCGGCGGCGGTGGCCCGACGCCTCACGCCTGGCGCGAACCGCGCGGCGGCAATGGGCCCAACCCCGGCCACGCCGTTCTTCGCCCTCCTCGCTCGGCCAGGTGAAGGCCTGACCGCGCCAGGCGCCCAGCTTGGCCTCGAGATGCCGGGTTGGCACCTTGACGGAGGCTCCGTTTCCGCGCCACCGTTTCGCAACGCCTGCGGCCGGCAAATCGGACTCGCCCCACGCGGGCGCGGGGCCCACACTTCTTGGGAACGACCGACGCCACCCGGTGAAAACTACGTCCCGCCTCGATCAGGAATTGGTCACCCGTGGCCTGTGCGGCAGTCGCGAAAAGGCCCGCCGGGCGGTGCTCGCCGGTCAGGTGCTGGTCAACGACCAGGTCGCCCGCAAACCCAGCGACCCCGTCAAGCCCGCCGACGATTTGCGACTGGCGGCCGTGGAGAAATATGTCAGCCGCGGCGGTCACAAGCTTGAACACGCGCTGTCGCACTTCGGTCTCGATGTGACTGGGCGCGTGGCGGTGGACTTGGGCGCGTCCACCGGCGGGTTCACCGATTGCCTGCTCCAACACGGCGCGGCACGCGTCTATGCCGTCGATGTCGGCCAGGGCCAGCTCGCGTGGAAGCTCCGCCAGGATCCGCGGGTGGTGGTGATGGAGCGCACCAACGCCCGCCACCTGACGCCGGCCCATTTTCCGGCTCCGTTCACGCCCGCGGACCTGGTCACCGTGGATTGTTCTTTCATCTCGCTGCGGCAAGTGCTGCCGGCGGTGATTGCCTTGCTCGCCGTTTCCGGTAAGGTCGTCGCGCTGATCAAACCCCAGTTCGAGGCCGGTAAAGCCGAGGCCGACCGCGGAGCCGGCGTCATTACCGACCCTGCCGTGCACCGCCGGGTGCTCACCGAACTGGAGGCCTTCGTGGCTGCGTTGCCGGGGTTGCGCTGGCTGGGGGTGACCGAATCGCCCTTGCTGGGACCCGCGGGCAACAAGGAATTCCTGGCGCTGCTTGAAAAAGTTGACTGATCCGATCCGCCGCGTGGGCCTGGTGGCCAACCCGGACAAACCCGCCGCCCGCGCACTCGCCCGCCGCGCGCTGGCTTTGTTGGCCGGGCGCGGTTGCGAAGTCCTCGCGGACGCGGCCACCGCCGCTTGTGCCCGGCTCAAACTGGCGACGTGCGCCACGGACGCGGAACTCGCGAGCCGGGTGGATTTGCTGCTGGTGCTCGGCGGCGACGGCACGATGCTCCGCGTGGCCCGCGACAGCGCGGGCAGCAACACGCCGATCCTGGGCGTGAACCTGGGCACGCTGGGCTTTCTCACCGCCAGTTCCGCCCGCGGCCTCGAAGCCACCCTCGCTCAAGTCTGGGCCGGGAAGTGCAGCGTGGAGTCGCGTTCGTTGATCGAAGCCGATGGCTCGCTGGCGCAAGGTTCCGTGGTGGAGCTGGCCTTGAACGATTTCGTCGTGAGCCGCGGCTCGGTCCCGCGACTCATCGAACTCGAGGTCAAGGTCAACGGCGAGGTGCTGACCAGCTACCGCGGCGACGGCTTGATCGTGAGTTCGCCGACGGGCTCGACCGCGTATTCGCTCGCGGCTGGAGGCGCCGTGGTCAGTCCGCAAGCCGAGGTGTTCGCGCTGACGCCGATTTGCCCACACACGCTCTCGAACCGGTCGGTGATCGTCCGCCTGGACGCGACCCTGGAAGTGCGCCTGCTCAGCCAACGCGTCGAGACCTTCCTCGCCGCCGATGGCTTGATGCGCGCCCGGCTCGAGGCGGGCGAGGCGTTGACCATCCGCCGCAGCCGGCATTGCGCGCACCTGGTCCGCGCGTCCGGCGATTCGTTCTTCCAAACGCTGCGTCAAAAGATGAACTGGAGTGGCTCGACCGTGTGAGCCCGGATCGGGCGCCACGCTTCACGCGCAAGGGATTCACCACATGGTTCGACTCAAAGACATCGCCGCCCGTGCCGGTCTGACCGTCATGACCGTTTCGCGCGCGCTGCGCGGGACTTCGGAAGTTTCGGCCGCCACGCGCGAACGCATTCGCGCCCTGGCTGCCGAAATGGGCTACGTGCCGGACATCTCGGCGCGCGGCTTGCGCACGCGCAACACCGGCTTGCTGGGCGTGGTGATCCCGACGGTCATCGATCCGATCCACGCGCGGATGTTGCTGGCGCTCGAGGAGCAGGCGCGCGCCGGCGGCTACGACCTCCTGCTGGCGCACACGCTGCAGCAGCCGGAGATCGAGGAAGCCTGCATCCGCCGCCTGCTCGGCCGGCGCATCGAAGGGTTGTTCTTGCTGCCGGTTTATCGTCTGGCTCCCGAAGCGCCCATCTATCGCGAGTTAAGACAGCGCGGCACGAAAGTGGTTCTGGTCGGCCACCCCGCCCCGTTCTGCCAGGACTTTCCGAGCGTGGCGGTCGAAGACCTGCTCGCCAGCGCAGCGGTCACGCGGCACCTGCTCGCGCTGGGTCACCGTCGTATCGCTTTCCTGGCCGGGTCGCCAACCTCGCCCGCCGCGCGCGAGCGGCTGGAAGGTTACCGTCGGGCCTTGCGCGAAGCCGGTATGGTGGCCGACGACCGGCTGGTGTTCAACGCCGGCACCGAGATCGAGGATGGCGCGCATGCGGCTTTGCGCATGATCGACGAGGGCGTGCGCCCCACCGCGATCCAGGCCGTCAACGACCTGGTGGCGATCGGCGCGGCGAACGTCCTGCTCAGCCAGGGCCTTCGCATCCCGGCCGACATTTCCATTGCCGGCTTTGGAAACATCCTCACGAGCGAATATTTCCGCGTTCCGCTGACGACGGTTCGCCAACCCAAGTACCGGCTCGGTCTGGCGGCCATGGAACTTATGCAGGCCTTGCTGCGGGGCGAAAAGGGGGAAAGCCGAAGGTTGCCAGCCGAACTGGCGATCCGCGAAAGCACCGCGCCGCCGCCGGCACTGCCACCGGTCGGCGGCGGCGAAGCCGGGTCCGCCGCTCACTCGTAATCAGTCTTCTGGCTAGGTTTGGCCTGCTGCAAATTCTCCAGCAAACCCGGCGGGGGCTCGGCCGCGATGCCTTGCGAGAGGTACGCCCAAATCGCCGCCACTTGGCGCGCGGTGTCGCCGTCGAGGATCGCCGTGACCGTGGCCTTGCCTTCCGGCCAGAAACTCGGCATGCGCGTGCCGGGTCGCAAGGAACCGGGGTCCACGACATAACGCCGGAACCAATCCCAGTTCAGTTGTTTCGCGATCTGCGTCATGTCCATCACCGAAATGCCGAGCGAAGGATGCGGGCCGAACGTGTGGCAGTTGATGCAGCCGCAGCCTTGCAGGCCCACCAGCTCGCGCCCCGCCGCGGCATCGCCGGGCGGCGCCACCTTCGCGAAGTTCGGCAAGGCATCGGCGGCGCCGAAGTCCGCCACCAAATGAGCCACGTTCGCCGCGCCGAACTGCGGCATTCGCACCGCCAGGTACGGCCGCACCGCGCCTTGATTGGTCAATACCTGGCCGAGCCAGTCAGGTCGCAGCTTGTTGCCGACCCCGCTCAGGTGCGGCGGAATCCGGCCTTCGTCGCCAAGGTCCGATTCGCTCGAACTCGTGAAATAGTCGGAACGGCTCGGGCTTGGGCCGCCGAGTCCGTCGCGGGAGTGGCAGGCGTAACAATCATGGCGCGCCATCGTGAGCAACACTCGCGCGGCGGGCGACGTGGGTTGGGCGAGCGCCGCGACGTTCTTCAGCGTCGCGCGTAAGGCGTCGCGTTGGCTGCCGCCCAGAAAGTACCGCGGCGCGGCGGGACCAGGTTCGGACGCCAGGCAGCCCGCGGACGCGTCGGCCTTCAAGGCCGCGAGCGGCCTGGCTTTAAGTTGGGACGGAATCGGCGGCAGGTCGCCGCCCAATTCGTGGCAGGCCGCACAGCCCAATTGCGCGAACCGCTCGCGACCGCGACGCGCCTTTGCCGGGTCGGCAACGAAGGGCGGTTCTGCGGCGTCGCCAGGCGCTGTGCCAGTCACCTTAGGCAGGTAAGCCGCGATCGCGCGAGCCTCCGCTTCGGTGAGTTTGAGCGACGGCATCCGGCCGGCGGGTCGCACGGCGAGCGGGTCCGCCAGGAAGCGCGCCAGCGCGCCAGGTTGATATTTTGCCGCCAGATCGGGCAACGGCACCGCGGTTTCCTGCAACTTGTTCAGGACATAGCGGACGGCGTCCGGGTCGGTTGGTCCGCCGCCGGTCTGAGCAAAGATCGCACCCGCCGGCTCGTAAGGCGCGTGGCAAGCCACGCAGCCGGCTTGGTGATACAACGCGCGACCCTGCTGAATTTGAAACTCCCCGGCCAGAGCGCTCGCGGGCGCCGCGGCCTCGCTTGGGAGTGACCAAAGGAATTGAGCCAATTCCCCGGCGGCGGTCACGCGCTCGTCTTCGGGCAAGCGGTGCAGAACGTCGGGCATCGTTGTGCCCGGCTTGGTACCCAGCGGGTCGAGCAGCCAGGC
>JAKCAB010000354.1 GCA_021839785.1 bacterium
GGACAATGCGCCCACCGCCAAGGCGGGCCGCAGTCTTGTACCACAGCACCCGGGTTTCATTCAACCGAAGGGTGGCTCGCTGGCCGGACGCTGCATTGATCCAAGTCATAGCTTTGGAAAGCTCCGCCAATGAGCGACCCACGCTGGCGGACCGTGCGACCCCGGCCTTGCGCCCTCCTCGGTCGCGCTGAAAACGCCGGACGCTTTCCGCAGAAGGGCGCGCGTCCGCCGTGTCTATCTGCCGGTGAAAAGCAGTTTCACGGCGGCAATCCAAAGCACCACTGCCAGCGCCCGCCGGAAGGCCACGGCGCTCCAGCGGCGCACGCCGAACTGGGTGCCCACAAAGGCCCCGAGCGTGCCCATCAACAGGCACGCCAGAAAGGCGGCTTGCGCGATCGCGGCCTGCCGGCCCAAACCGACCAGGCCGGCGGCCGAGTTCACCACGATAAAGAGCGCCGAGATGCCTCCCGCTGTCTTGGCAGGGATCCCGCGCAGGAAGATCAGCAGCGGCGTCAGAAAGACGCCGCCGCCGATCCCGGTGATGCCGGCCAGCAGACCCAGCGCGCCGCCCGCCGCCAGGGCGAGCGGCAGGCGCGCGGGCTTCGGAGGCGTCTCAGCCGGATCACGACGGCCCCAGCCGAGCATCCACCCGGCGCTTAGCAGTGTCAGACCGAGCGTGACGGCGGCGGGGCGGCCTTCGAAGTGCAGGCGACTGCCGAGCCAGGCGAGGGGAACGGACGCGGCGGCCAACGGCGCGAAGACACGCCAGTCAAAAAATCCCGCGCGTTGGAACCGCCAGGCGGCGATGGAAGCCACCGCGCAGTTGATCCAAAGGGCACCGGGCCGAGAAAACGCGGTTCCAACGCCCAGCAGGGCCATCACCGCCAGGTAACCCGTGGCCCCGCCGTGGCCCACGGAGGAGTAGAGGAAGGCCACGGCGCCCACCGCTGCCAGGAGCACGGTGGTTTGAGCGGGCGACAACTCGATCATCGCCCCAGACTGTCACCCCGTCGCCTGCCTGTCATCGGCAAGCACGCGAACGCTGAATCCATGCGGCGACGCGAGCGACAGGCGAACACCGGCCGGCCGGCTCTGGAGAGGCCAGCCAGGAGCTGAAACGTGACCCGTGATTCGCCTTGGCAGCGGAGACGGCCGGGGCTAATCGACGAACTTTTTCGCCACCACGCAAGCGTTGTGGCCGCCGAAACCGAAGGAGTTGTTGACGATGACCTTGACCTCCCGTTCCTGCGCGGTATGCGGCACGTAATCGAGGTCGCACTGCGGGTCAGGTTCGTCGAGGTTCAGGGTGGGGGGGACAATTCCGGTTTGGAGCGCCTTGACGCATACCGTCATCTCCACCGCGCCCGCTGCGCCCAGCATGTGGCCGGTGGCGCCTTTGGTGGAGCTCACCGCCAGCTTCTTGGCATGGTTGCCAAACACGGTCTTGATGGCCTGGGTTTCGCAGACGTCGCCTTGCGGCGTGGAAGTGCCGTGGGCGTTGATGTAAGAAATGTCCTCCGGGCTTAATCCCGCGCTCCGCAAGGCCATCTTCATGCAGCGCGCCGCGCCTTCGCCATCCGGCGACGGCGCGGTCATGTGGTAGGCGTCGGCGGTATTGCCATAGCCGACCACCTCGCAATAAATCCGCGCGCCGCGGGCGCGGGCATGTTCGAGATCCTCGAGGACGATGACGCCCGCGCCTTCGCCCATGACAAAGCCATCGCGGCCGGCGTCGAAGGGACGGGAGGCGCGCTTGGGTTCCGCGTTGCGCGTGCTCATGGCCTTCATCGCACAAAAGCCGCCGATGCCTAACTGGGTGATGGTGGCCTCGGTGCCGCCGGCCAGCATCGCCTTGGCGTCGCCCATTTTGATCGTGCGCCAGGCTTCACCGATCGCATGGGAAGCGGTCGCGCAAGCCGAGCAAGTCGCCAGGTTGGGGCCGCGCAGGCGGTAGTACATCGAGAACAAGCCGGAGGCCATGTTCAGGATGAGCATCGGGATCATGAACGGAGAAAGCCGACCAGGACCGCGACTGAGAAGGATTTTGTGCTGCTCCTCCGTCGTGTACAGGCCGCCGATGCCCGACCCGATGAAGACGCCGATTTCGTCGCGGTTCACGCGCTCCAAGTCCAAGCCGGAGTCCAGCAGCGCCTGGTGCGCCGCCCCGACGCCGAATTTGGTGTAACGATCGGTTCGCCGCTCGTCCTTGGGGGACGGAAAGGCCGGCACGGGATTGAAGTTCTTCACCTCGGCGGCGATCTGCGTGTCGTACGCGGTCGGATCGAACAGCGAGATGCGGTCGATGCCACACTGCCCCGCGATCAGGTTGTTCCAAAACGTGTTGACGTCGTGCCCGATCGGGGTCACGACGCCCATCCCGGTCACCACCACTCTGCGATCAGTCCAGCCCATAAAGCAAAAGGGCAGCGCGCTGCTGTCCGCCAGCCGTGGCTGCCCTGAAAACGTCGCCTGGCGATTACTTCTGTTGAAGTTCCTCGATGTACTTGGTCACATCGCCGAC
This sequence comes from bacterium, assembly GCA_021839785.1. The sequence goes on from JAKCAB010000354.1 coordinate 2,522, forward strand.
GGTGGTGAGCTTCTCGGCTTCCTCGTCGGGGATTTCGTTGCCGAACTCCTCTTCGAGGGCCATGACCAGCTCCACGACATCCAGCGAGTCCGCACCCAAGTCCTCGATGAACTTGGCCTCGGGCGTGACCTGCTCCGGCTTGACGCCCAATTGCTCCACGACGATGTCGCGTACTTTTTGTTCTACCGTTTTTTCTGCTGCCATGTTGTCTCCGGTTACGTGTTGCGCGTGTGTCTATGCAACGAGCCACAGGGCGTCAAGCCCCGATTGGTTTCGGTTCGGCGCGCGAGCCGCGCGACCCCTGCTTTACATCACCATGCCACCGTCCACTACCAGCACCTGGCCCGTGATGTAGCGTGCCGCGGGGCTGGCGAGGAACAACGCCGCCTGGGCAATGTCCTCTGCCTGGCCGAACGTGCCGAGCGGAATCTGCTTCAAAATCGTGGCCTTCAGTTCGTCGCTCAACGCGCCCGTCATGTCGGTCTCGATGAACCCCGGCGCCAGCGCGTTGACCGTGATGCCGCGCGAGGCCACCTCGCGCGCCACCGACTTGGTGAAGCCGATCAGCGCCGCCTTGCTCGCCGCATAGTTGCACTGGCCGGCGTTGCCCATCAAGCCGATCACGGAGGCGACGTTGATGATGCGACCGGCGCGCTGCTTGATGAACGTGCGAGCCAACGCGCGGGTCAGCAGAAAGGCGCCTTTCAGATTGGTGTTCAGTACGGCGTCCCAATCCTCGTCGCTCATCCGCATCAACAGCCCGTCGCGGGTAATGCCCGCGTTGTTGACGAGGATGTCCACCCGGCCGGCTTCTTCGAGAATCCGCGTGGCGGTGGCCGTTACCGCGTTCGCGTCCGCCACGTCCAGCGCGTGCGCCCAGGCGCGGCGGCCAAGGGCGGTGACTTCGGTGGCGGCCTTTTCCGCGTTGGCCGCGGTGCGCGAAATGCACACCACATCGGCGCCGGCGCTGGCGAATTTCAGCGCGATGGCGTGGCCGATGCCGCGGCCCGCGCCGGTGACCACGGCAATCTGATTGGCGAGTTCGTTCATGGTTTTGGCTTGGTTTAACGGGAGTCGGTGCCGGTTCAAGCGGGTTGCGCGGTGAGCGCCTGCGCGGTCGCTTCCAGGCTGGCCACGTCGGCGACGTTCAGCATCGTAGCTGACTTGTCGATGCGCTTCAGAAATCCCGTCAGCGCCGTGCCCGGGCCAAGTTCGATGAAGCGGGTGAAGCCTTGCGCGAGCAAATAACGGATCGAGGCCTCCCACCGCACCGAGGACGTGACTTGCTCAACCAGCCGACGGTGAATTTCCGCGGGCGCACCGTGCGGTTCGGCGATGACGTTCGAAATGACGGGCACGGCGGGCGCGGACAACGTGACCGCCGCCAGCGCCGCGTCCAGCCGGGGTTGCGCGCCGGCCATGAGCTGCGAGTGGTAGGCGCCGGCAACCGCCAGGGGCAGCGCGCGTTTGGCGCCGCGCGCCTTGGCCAGTTCGCACGCCTTGGCGATGCGCGTGGCTTCACCGGAAATCACGAGTTGGCCGGGGCAGTTGAGATTGGCCAGTTCCACGCCGGCTTCGGCGCAGACTTCGCGGGTCGGGCCTTCGTCGAGGCCGATGATCGCGGCCATGCCGCCGCGGGTGGCGTCGCAGGCTTCCTGCATGAACAGCCCGCGCTGCCGCACCAGCCGCAAGCCGTCCTCGAAGGTAAAAACTCCGGCCGCGGCCAACGCCGTGAATTCACCGAGCGATAAACCGGCGGTCGCCTGGAACGCGAGTCCCGGCACGCGCGCCTTGAGTTGTTCAAAGGCGACCCAGCTTACCAGGTAAATGCCGGGTTGGGCGTGTTCGGTTTTGGTCAGTTCGGCTTCCGGGCCGTCGAAGCAGATCGCGGCGAGGTCGTAGCCGAGCGCGGCGTTGGCGCGCGCGAACCACGCCCGCGCCTCCGGCGAGGCTTCGGCCAAATCCCGGCCCATGCCCACCACCTGGGCGCCTTGTCCGGCGAACAACAATGCAGTCTTCAGCATAAAGGCGCGGAGACTTAACACGCACACCGGGTGCGATGAAAGCGCAGAGTGCGGCGGGCACCAACCGGGCGCGTCCCAGTTTTTGGCGCGTGATCGTTCCGGTCGCAGCCACTGGGGGACGCGCTAACAAATAGGTCCACGGACTTCGGTTCGCCCCAAGCTCTGCGACCCTCGCAACTCCGAGTTCGGGGGCGGCGCGGGTTAGACAACCGCGCTCCTGCCGGGCAGTGAAAACTTCACCCGGCGGGTAAACGCTGCGTCAGGCCACTTGGGGTTTTGACGGACGGAATGTGAGCGGAGCGGAAAACTCGTTCAGGCTGCCACGGCGGTAGCCTTGGAGGTCGAGCGTTACGTGGGCGTAGCCGACGCGTTTGAGCGCGTCCGCCACCCGCTGGGCCACGCCGTTCGCCAGGAATTTCCCAAGTTCGCCCGGGCCGACTTCGATCCGCGCCAGGCTGGCCTGTTTCAACTCGTGATGGCGCACGCGGACGTCGTAGAAACCCAGGTCGCGCAACGCATATTCGGCCTGCTCGATCATTTGCAGCTTGGCCGGTGTGACAGCCTCGCCGTAAGGGATGCGGGAACTCAGGCAGGCCATTTGCGGTTTGTCCGCCGTGGGCAGCCCAAGGTGCGCCGAGAGTTCGCGAATGTCGGTTTTGGTCAGGCCGGCTTCTTTGAGCGGCGCGCGGACCTGGAACTCCGCCGCCGCCTGCGCGCCCGGACGATGGTCGCCGATGTCGCTGGCATTTTCGCCGTAAGCGATGACCGCGAAACCCTCGGATTTGGCGAGCGGCGCCAGCTCCGTGAACAGCTCGTGCTTGCAGAAGTAACAGCGGTTTTGCGGATTGGCGAGGTAGTCCGCGTTTTCGAACTCGCGGGTGCGCACCACGCGGACGGGGAAGCCGTGCCGGCGGCCGAGTTCCAGCGCCTCGGCCAGTTCGCGTCGCGGCAGGCTCGGCGAATCCGCAATCGCCGCCAGGGCGCGCGGTCCGAGCGTTTGGTGTGCCACGAACGCCAGAAACACCGAATCCACACCGCCCGAATAGGCCACCAGGCAGGAGCCGTATTCCCGTAACCGCGCGCGAAGCGTGTCGAGCTTAGTCAAATCCACAGGATCAAATTGCCATGGGCAACCGGGGTTGTCGAGCCGGCTACCCTTGATTCAGTCCGTGAAGAGGCCAGTTCGGACGGTCGTTCTCCGTAGCCGCAGCGGCGATGAGCGGTGCAGGGCGGTCAGCGTCCGCAGCACTGCTTGTACTTCTTGCCGCTGCCGCACGGGCAGGGATCGTTGCGTCCCACCTTCGGCCCGGAGCGAACTGGCTTGGCTTTCGCGACCGCCTCGGTGGCTTCCGAGACCATCTCGCTCGCTTTTTTGCCATCGACCGGGTGGGCGGCCGGTGCGCCGGTCTGGCCGAAAGCGGTGGTTTCCTGGTGGATCGTGCGTTGCGGGAGGTTGCGCAGGAAATTTTCGAACGCCATCAGGCTGGAAGCGCTGCGGAAGATGTTGTGGCAAATCTCGGTTTTGATGTTGATCATCAACTCGTCGAACATCTTGTAGGCTTCCATCTTGTACTCGATCAGCGGATCGCGCTGGCCGTAGGCGCGCAGGCCGATCGAGTTGCGGAGGCTGTCCATGTGGTACAGGTGCTCCTGCCAGAGCCGGTCGATGGCATTGAGAATGGTGTAACGCTCGACGGCCTTGAGGGCTTCCGCGTCCTCGAAACTGATCTTCAGTTCGTAGGAATCGCGGACGCTTTTCGCGATGAACTGGATCACGCCGAACTGGGCCGCGCTCAGACCGTCGAACAGCGAACCGGCCACCGGTTCTTCCTGGGCCGAGTCGGCCACCTTCAGGATTTCATCCTCGGGAATGCCAAGCGGGAAGGTCAGGTTCACCCAGTCGGCGATCCCGCGCTTGTTCCATTCGTGCGTATCCTGCGTGGGTGAGCTGAACTGTCTGACCTTCTCGACGACCACTTCCTCCATGATGTCCATGAGGCGGTCGCGCACGTCGTCGGTGTAGATGATGTCGTTGCGGAAGCCGTAAACGACCTCCCGCTGCTTGTTCATCACGTCGTCGTATTCGAGCGTGCGTTTGCGGATCTGGTAGTTGTGCTGCTCGACGCGCTTTTGCGCCTGCTCGATCGAGCGGTTCAGGAATGGATGCTCGAGCTCCTGGCCTTCCTCCAAGCCGACGCGCTCCATGACCTTCACGATCTTGTCGGAGCCGAACAAGCGCATGAGGTCGTCCTCAAGCGAGATGAAAAAGTGCGAGGAGCCGGGGTCGCCCTGGCGGGCGCAACGGCCGCGGAGCTGGCGGTCGATGCGGCGCGCTTCGTGGCGCTCGGTGGCCAGCACATGCAGGCCGCCCAGTTCCGCGATGCCGGGGCCAAGTTTGATGTCCGTGCCGCGGCCGGCCATGTTCGTGGCAATCGTCACGGAGCTGCGCTGGCCCGCGCGGGCCACGATTTCGGCTTCCTGCTGGTGGTACTTCGCGTTGAGCACCGAGTGGACGATGCCCGCCTTTTTGAGCAACCGTGATAGGTGCTCGCTGACCTCGACGGAGATTGTGCCAACCAGGATGGGTCGGCCTTGGGCATGAATGGTCTGGATCTCGCGCACGACCGCGTCAAATTTCTCGCGCTTGGTTTTATAGACGGTGTCGTGGGCGTCCTTGCGCACGCAAGGCTTGTTGGTGGGGATCACCAGCACGCCCAGCTTGTAGATGTCCAGGAATTCCGACGCTTCCGTCTCCGCCGTGCCGGTCATGCCGGCCAGCTTGGAGTACATGCGGAAGTAGTTTTGGATCGTGATCGTGGCCAGGGTCTGTGTCTCGCGCTCGATTTCGACGCCTTCCTTGGCTTCGACCGCTTGATGCAAGCCGTCGCTCCAACGCCGGCCAGACATGAGGCGGCCGGTATTTTCGTCCACGATGACGACCTTGCCATCCTGCACGACGTACTGCACGTCGCGCAGGTAAATGCAATAGGCCTTGAGGAGTTGGGAAATGACGTGGATGCGGCGCGCCTTGGCCTCGAACTCCGCCTGGAACTTGGTCTTCATTTCCATCCGCTTGCGCGGATCGGCCTCCGGGCCGCTGTCGATCTCGTGAAAAGTCGTGATGAGGTCCGGCAGCATGAAAGCGTCCGGATCCTTTGGGCTCAGGTAATTGCGGCCTTTCTCGGATCG
>JAKCAB010000436.1 GCA_021839785.1 bacterium
GCCCCCGCGCGTTGGAGCGGGTCCCAGTATTGCGAATTGATGAGCGCCTTGGCGTTGCGATCCGCCGGATTCGCCGGCGGGTTGATCCGCTCGCTCTTGCGCACCTCCGCGTGCCCGTCGTTGAACGCGATCACCGCCGCCCCAAGATGACGCTTTGGCTCCACCCCCTCGTACGTCGGGAACGAGCTGTTCCGCACCACGGCGGGGTCCATGCAGGCTGATTCCCACCACAGGCTGCTGCCCCACGACGGCGGGTTGCCGTAAGGTTGCTTGTCGCCCACCACCAGATTCAGGGAGGGGCTGACGATCCCGCTCCGTTTGAAGGAGTCATCCACGTGGAACGCAACACCGCCCACGGTGATGTCCTGGGGGCCGTAGGGGTGGTGGCCCAGGAACCATCCGTTGTACCCGTAGCCGACCAGGTGGCAGTCGAACTTCCATTGCCAGGTGGTGCCATCGTCCAGGCGCTTGCCCTTGATGGCGGGGTCATGGAAGAGGTTACTGCTGCCGCTGCTGTACGGGACAATGGCCGTCCCCCACCAGTTGGTCAGCGACGGCGCGGCGTCGGCGGTGTTCAGGTTTTGATTGCGGTGGGCGGGGAAGGTGTCCCGGTTGTCGTCCGTGTAAAGCTGCATGAACAGGTTGATCTGGCGCAGGTTGTTCATACACACCGTGCGCTGGCCTTTCGCCTTGGCCCGCGCCAATGCCGGCAGCAACATGCCGGCGAGGATGGCGATGATCGCAATCACCACCAGCAGTTCGATCAAGGTGAAGCCGTTGCGGGACGAACGAGGCGAGTTGTTCATGGCAGAAGGGACTTAAGGTTTCGGCGAAGACCACGCGGAGTGCAGCGCCCGCACAACCAAACCGTGAACCTGCGCGCGGCTGCCTTCGGCGAAGGCTGCCAGCGCCCGGTCATCGGCTTTCGGTATCGCGGGCATCGGGACGTAAATAAGCCCCTTCTGGGCGAAAACTTCAAGTGAAGTTCGGTCTAAGAGCACGTGAAGCTGAAGCTGGCCGGCCGCCAGCGGCACCGGCACCTTGAGATCGTTCACGGCCAGTTCCTGCCGCGCCACGTCGTAACGCAGCGTCTGCCCGCGCAAAACAATACCGACCACGCTGGCCTGGCCCGGCGCCAACGTGGCGTCCAGCTCCACCAACTCCGCCGCAAATCCTGCCAATGGATTCGTGCCCGGGGCCAGCGGACCGGGCGGCACGGTGCGCGTTTGGCCCCGAAGCGCTGCCAACTCGGCCACCGGTTGCCACGCCAGCCGCGGGCCGTCGGGCGTCGAACGCAGGCTCAGTTCGCACGGAAAGCACATCATCTGGTTGAACGGCATCCCCGGCACCGGTATCTGGCCCCAGCCGATCTGGATTCTTCGATCGGCGGGGGCATCGCTGTACGTTTGCGCCGCGTAAAAGCCGCGCCCGCGGTGGCCCGGCAGTTTGGGCGTCTCCGGCGTGAATCGCGTGCCGTCGAACGTCCCAACCAGGTACTCGCTGCTCGCGGCGGTGAGCACCCATTTCTTGTCCGCCAGGCGACCGTCCACCGGCAGCTCGAAAAAGTCCGGGCACTCGAAAAAGCCGGGCACTTCGCTGAGATAGGTCCAGTCGCGCAAGTTCGGCGAGGCGAAGAAATGGATGGTGTGCTGGCCGCCTTTCTCCACGTAGAGCGCCATGATCCAGCGTTGCGTCGGCTCGTGCCAGATCACTTTCGGATCGCGGTTGCCGGCGGAGATTTCCTTCAGCACCGGATTGCCGGCAAACTTCGTCCAGGTCCGGCCTTTGTCCACGCTGTAAGCCACGCATTGCGTGAACGGCTGGCCCGCCGACTCCGCACTGGTGCCACCGGCAGCCGTGTAAAAAAGCACGATCGGCGGGACGCCGTCGCGGCCGAACCCGCTCGTGTTTTTCCAGTCCACCACCGCCGAGCCGCTGAACATCGTGCCCAGCGCGTCCGGGTAAAGCGCCTCGCCCAGTTCATCCCAGTGGACCAGATCCCGGCTGGTCGCGTGGCCCCAGTGCATGTTGCCCCAGTTCCAGCCGTACGGATTGTGTTGAAAGAACAGGTGCCAGTTGCCCTCGAAATAAACCAAGCCGTTCGGGTCGTTGTTCCAGCCGCGCCGGGCCGAGAAGTGGAATTGTGGCCGCAGCGCCTCGCGGTACAAGTTCTCCTCGCCTTTGAAAGCGTCGCCCGGCTCGACCAGCTCCAGCGCCTTGGAATCGAGGGGGAACTTCTCCACCCGCAGCGTGACCGCCTGACCGTGCCAGGCCGAGACATCCAGAAATGCCCACCACCCGGGCTGGTCCGACAGCTCGATGTCGAACTGGCGGATCAACCGGCCGTCGGTCAGCACATCCAATCGCGTCTTCGGCGCGCCGGTCCGAACCGGGAAATTCAGGTAGCGCTTGGACACTGTCAGTGCGCGCGAGACGGTCCCGCGGATGCCAGCCGGACGCATATCGGTGAACACAATTTGATCCACGTTCACGTGTCCCCAGCCGCCGCGCTCGGCGTCCACGATTTCGAGATGCGCCGTCGAGCCTTTGAGTCCGGACACGTCCCAGGCCGCCGGCTGGAGCGCCTCGGCTTCGGCGCCCGTGGCGGTCCGGACCACCTTGCCATCCACGACCAGGTTGATGCAGGTCCGGCCGGCGTGCGCGCCGCCACCGATCAGGCATCCAATGTAGCGCCGGCTGAGCGTGAAGTCCGGCGAAGTCAACTTGCCGGTCGCGCCATCGCCGCCGTGGTAACTGTTCGCCAGTCCGGCGCCCTGAAAGCCGGTCACAGCTTGCTGGTTTGGCAGCGTGCCGTGCGCGGGGCCGGTGCCAAAGGCGTCGCCTTCCACCTTCCACGCGCCCCAGTCCGATCCTTCGAAATCGGCAAAGACCACGTCCTCCGCGCCAAGCAGCGACGGCACCAAGACAGATGCGAGCACGAGTGTGAGCCGGGCTTTCATGCGACGAAGGATGCCTGAGTTTGCGTGGCTGGCAATCCGGTAAGCTCCCTCGCCGCCGCTACTCAGAGTCTGAGGGCAAAACAAAGTCCGAGGGCAAAACTTCAGGATACGCGTGACGCACTGTTAAGCTCCAGCCAGTCATCGGTGAGGTCGCCGGTCCCCGCGTCGGCCGGTGCATCGTTTGGCAAACTCCACTAACAGCGCGCCTGCCTGTTCCCGCGTCCGCGCCGCCATGGCCAGCACTTCGGCGTGGGAAATCGCGTGACGCGCCCGGCCGGCGGCGAGGTTGGTGATCACGCTCAGGCCGGCCACCCGCAGACCGCATTGCCGGGCCACGATGGCTTCCGGCACCGTGCTCATGCCCACCACGTCCGCGCCCAACCGGGCGAAGGCGCGAATTTCCGCCGGCGTTTCATAGCTGGGTCCCGACACGGCCAGGTACACGCCGCGTCGCAGGCGCAGCTTCACCGCGCGCGCCGCCTGCACCAGTCGCGCCGACAACGTTGCGTCGTACACCGCGGTCAAATCCACGAAGCGCTCGCCGCCCGGCCAGACGGGTCCGCGCAGCGGATTGGCGCCCACGAAATTGATGTGGTCTTCGATCAACATGAAGTCGCCGGGCCGGAACGCCGGGTTGATGCCGCCCGCCGCGTTGGTGAGCAGCAGATCGGTAATGCCCAACCGGGCCAGCACGCGAACCGGAAACGTGACCGTGGCGAGGTCGTGGCCTTCGTAGAAATGTGCCCGGCCGGCCAGCAGACAAACCGGCACGCCGCCCAGCCGGCCGAAAATCAATTTGCCCGCGTGCCCCGCCACGCCGGCGCCGGCGAAGCCGGGAATGGCGTCGAACGCCAGCGCCCTTTCGATCGCAATCGCGTCGAGCACGCCGCCGAAGCCGCTGCCGAGCACGATGCCAAGCTGCGGTCGCAACGCGCAGGCGCGCTTCACGGTGGCGGTGGCGCGCGCCAGCAACCGTTCCGCGGCGAGACCGGCGGCGCGCGCGGCCGGTGGCCGGCTTGCTTTGGTAGGTCCGGGCATTAGGCTGCGCGGAAACTGGTACAAAGATGGATTTAAGCAACGACGAAATCCGCCGGTACTCGCGTCACCTGCTCCTGCCCGAAGTGGGGTTGGCCGGGCAGAAGAAACTTCGTGCCGCGAGCGTGCTGTGCATCGGCGCCGGCGGACTCGGATCGCCGGTCGCGATGTACCTCGCCGCGGCCGGCGTGGGGCGGTTGGGGTTGGTGGATTTCGACGTGGTCGAGTTCTCGAACCTGCAACGCCAGTTGCTCCACGGCACGCCGGACGTGGGCCGGCCCAAAACCGAATCCGCCCGCGCCACGCTCATGCGCCTCAACCCGGAGGTCGAGGTGGTCCGGCATGACCTGCGCCTGACCCGCGCCAACGCGCTCGAGGTCCTGCGCGGCTACGACATCGTCGTGGACGGCACGGACAATTTCGCCACCCGTTACCTGGCCAACGACGCCTGCGTGCTGCTGCGCAAGCCGAACGTCTATGGCTCGATCTTTCGCTGGGAAGGCCAGGCCAGCGTGTTCGCGCCGCACCTGGGCGGGCCGTGTTACCGCTGCCTCTACCCGGAACCGCCGCCGCCGGGCATGGTGCCCAGTTGCGCCGAAGGCGGCGTGTTGGGCGTTTTGCCGGGCATCGTCGGCTGTCTCCAGGCCACCGAGGTTTTGAAACTCATCCTGGGGCGCGGCACGACCTTGCTGGGCCGGTTGCTGCTGTTCAATGCACTGGAGGCGCGGTTCAAGGAACTGAAAGTGCGCCGCGACCCGGCCTGTCCGGTTTGCGGTGAGAATCCGACCCTCACGGAACTGATCGACTACGACCAGTTCTGCGGCGTCCGTGGGGGCCCAAACGCCGGCGCGAACACCCACGAAGCGGCGGTGCAAGAAATGAAGCGCGCGCTGGACGACCCGTCGCTCGGCGTCGTGGTGGTGGACGTGCGCGAACCGCCCGAGTGGGACCTCGCCAGCGTGCCGGGTGCGCGACAGATCCCGCTGAGCGTGCTGGCGGAACGCGCCGGCGAACTCGATCCGGACCGCGCGTACTTGGTGGTCTGCGGGACGGGCACGCGTTCGTTGCGGGCGGTGGAATTGCTCCAGGCGCGGGGCTTCAAATTGGTGAAGAATGTTCGCGGCGGTCTGGCCGCGTGGGCCGCCGAGGTCGATCCCGCCTTCCCGCTTTGGTAAAGCGAGGGACTGGAAAAGGAAGTGGCAAGCGCCTTCGAGCGCGAGCGGCGGGACAAGCGCCCAAGTCGTGTTCCCCATCCGCCAGGATGGCGCGCTGATGGACGTGGAGGAAGGCTGGGCGGCGGACATATCCGGCTCAGACGGCACAGCGGCGATTTTACGAACTGGAAAGACCACCAAGCCTGCCAGACGGCCTTCGCCCGGCTGCTGCGGGACTTGAAGGCTGAATCGAGAACGCCGGCTTCGGCTTTCGCTCACGTTCCGGCAGCGGGTTGAAACCCGCAGAGGACAGTGCACTTTTCTCGCTGCCGTCAGAAGGCCCCGTTGCCGTGCCTTGCTCCCGGCCGGCCACCTTGCCACACTCCCGGCGAATGAAGCCGCCATCTTTCGAGGAAGCCCTTGCCGCCGTCAAAGCTCTGGCAGCCAACTTCGACGCAAGCAAGACGCACTACCTTTCCGCCGGCTATCAGGAATCCGAAGTCCGCCAAGACTTCCTCGACAAGTTCTTCGTGGCGCTCGGCTGGGACGTAAACCACGTTTGGCAAAAGAATCCCTTCCAACAGGAAGTGAAGGTCGAACGCGGCGTCGCCGCAGGCCCTTCGCAGCGCCGGGCGGACTACGCCTTTTGCATCGCCCCGAACTTTCGCGACGTGCGGTTCTTTGCCGAGGCCAAGAAACCTTTCGGCGACATTGCCACGTCGGATAATTGCTTTCAGACCATCCGCTACGGTTGGAACGCCCAAACGCCCGTGGCGGTTCTGACCGATTTCGAGCAATTCCAGATTCTCGACTGCCGTTACCGCCCCGACATCGACACCGCCTCGGCGCAAGTGGTCCGCAAATATCACTACGCCGATTACGCCAACCCGGACAAATTCGCCGAAATCTTCCACCTGTTTTCCCGTGAAGCCGTGGCGGGCGGTTCTTTGGAAAGGTTCGCCGACACACTTCCGAAGAAGCGCGGCAAGATCGTCCAGCGTGGGTTGTTCAAGGCGGGCAGCCAGAGCATTGGCGACACCTTCCTGGCTGAACTGGACGAATACCGCGACACGCTCGCCCGCGCGTTCAAGAACCGGAATCCCGAACTCGACGGCGACACGCTCACCGAAATCACCCAGCGCACGTTGGACCGGCTCGTTTTTATCCGCTTCCTGGAAGACAAGCTGATTCACCCCGAACACCTCGTGGCGAAGTTCGGGGACCGCGGGACCGTCTGGCAGGACTTCGTGGCCGCGTCCCACAAGCTGGACGGCATCTACAACGGCATCGTGTTCAAGGCGCATGCCATTCTCGACCAGCCCGGCTTCCCGGTGGATGACGACGCCTTCGCGGACATCTGCGCGCGGCTCTCGCACACCAACACCGCTTACGACTTCAACGCCATCTCCATTCACATTCTCGGCAGCATTTACGAACGGTTTCTCGGCAAGGTGATTGTCACCACCGACAAGCGCGCCCGTGTGGAGGAAAAGCCGGAGGTCCGCAAGGCCGGGGGTGTCTATTACACGCCGGACTACATCGTCCGCTACATCGTCGAAAACACCGTGGGCAAACTCGTGGACGGCCAGACGCCCGCGCAAGTGGCCGAAATGCACTTCGCGGACATCGCCTGCGGCAGCGGCTCGTTTCTGCTGGGCGTCTATGACCTGCTCTTGCGCCATCATCTCGACTGGTACAACGCCCACCCGGACAAGGCGAAGAAAGCGGGTTGCGTGCTCCGGGACGACGGCGCGTGGCACCTCTCGCTCAAACAGCGGCGCGAAATCCTGCTGAACAACATTTACGGCGTGGACATTGACCACCAAGCCGTGGAAGTGGCGCAACTCTCGCTTTACCTGAAACTCTTGGAGGAAGAAACCACTGCCACGGCGCGACAGCACCAGTTGGAGTTCCACGAAACGCTGTTGCCCTCGCTCGCCAAGAACATCGTGTGCGGCAATTCGCTCATCGGCACAGACATCTTAAGCGGCCAGCTTTTCAGCGGCGAGGAAGAGCGGCGGCTCAACCCGATGGATTTCGAGCAACGTTTCCCGCACATATTCCGGCGCAACACTTCGTCGGGAGAATTGCACGAAACGCCGGCCGCCCCGTTCGACTACATGCAGCCCGGCGTGCCGTTGCACGGCGCCTACAGCTACAAGAAGATGAAGGGCGGCAAAGCGGCGGCGCCTCCTGCGCTGCCGGAATCTGAATTTGAAGGCGGCTTCGATGCGATTGTTGGCAACCCGCCGTACGTCAGGATTCAAGGCTTTCCCCGTCCGCAGCTAGATTACTTTTCAAAGCATTACGCCGCCGCCACGGGCAATTTTGATCTCTACGTCAGTTTCATTGAGCGCGGCTACACCCTGTTGAAAAGGGGTGGTCTGTTGGGGCAGATCGTTCCGAACAAGTTTTTCAGAACGGATTACGGAGAAGGGCTGCGTCGGTTCATCTCCGCCAAGGCCGCCCTTCAAAAGACTGTGGACTTTGGAGCGACCCAAGTTTTT
>JAKCAB010000775.1 GCA_021839785.1 bacterium
CCTGGAGGGCGTTCAGGGCTTTCTCGTCCGGAATCTCGATGAGGTGCAAAATCACCGGCTGGCTCGGGCCAAACAGGGCGCCGGAGGCGATGCGGAACAGGAGGGAATAGCCGATCTGGCCGGCAGCGCCGGTGACCGCCACGCGAATGGGTGTTGTGCTCATGTGTCTGTGCAAATGAAGCCGCGACTATAAGGCGTCGCCCCGACCCGGCAAGCGGGAAGGACGCGACGCGCCCAGCAGCTTTTCGGTTGCCCGACCAGCTTGCGGACCCGCCGCGCGACCAGTTCTTCCTCACCCACCGAACCGGCCCCGGCTGGTGAGGCGCCGTGGACGACAGGAGCCCACAGCCTCCAAGACCCGGCGGGTTACGACGCGGTGCGCCAAGTTTCCTACCCGGTCGGCCACGCCGTTTGCAGGTAGGATACTGGTGCGATAGTTTAGCCATGTTTGCGGTCATGAGTCCTCGGCGACTCATTATGCTACGGACAGAACACTCAAAACCAAATTCAAAACATGAGCGAACCGACGCAATCCCAATGCGCCAAACCCGGCCAGTTCAGTTGGAACGAACTGATTGCCAGCAACCCCCAGGCGGCCACCGATTTCTACGGCAAGTTGTTCGGCTGGCAGGCAACCGCGTTCTCCCCGCCGGGGATGCCCGCGGGCGGGCCTCCCTACACCCTGTTCAAGTCCGGCGCGAACGACGAGATGGGAGCTGGCGGCATGGTGCCGGCGCCCGCGCCCGGCATGCCCTCCCAATGGGTGCCGTATGTGGTGGTGGAAAACGCGGACGCGACCCTCGCCAAAGCAAGCGAACTCGGCGCGAAGGTGTGTGTCCCGGTCATGGCAATCCAAGGGGTGGGTCGCATCGCGGTTATCCAGGATCCGCAGGGCGCAACCATTGGCATCCACGAGCCGCCCAAGTAAGCCTCGGTCCCGGCACAACGTCGATGATTCGCGCAAGCCCCGGTCCGCGAGTCCGCGAGGCAGTGCGGCAAAATCATTCGCGTGGCTCTGGCGCGGTAGAAACACCTCGTTTGCCGGACCACCAAGGCGTTCCTGCGCTCGTTTTGGGTGCTGGGCTGCGGCAATCGCGGCCAGCGCGCCTCCGGGCGATTCTGTGGCAGCACGCTGCTCAAACGGCCGGCGCAATTCCGGCAGGCGATGGAACTGGCCGTGATCGGCTACCACTTCCGCCGCGTGGCCAGCCTGGTCCGAACTGCTCCGTCATTCGGCGGGCTTGTTGGGGGCCGTCGAGGAAACATTCGTGGCGACTGAAGCAGCGCTGACCGGGGCGGGGAGAACAACCTGCCGCGGAACGATGCCGTAGCGCAGTATCATCGTAAGGGGGATTTGACCGGAGGCCGTGCGCCCGTATTGGTAACGACGAATCGCGAATTCGTCGGAGACAAAGCCCAACCAGCCGTGAAGTGAGGCAACCAGCGCCGGGCGCTCTGCGGCGTCCCACTTGGCGGTGACCCGTTCCAAGCCGTCCGCCCACAGCCCCCATCGGTTGGTCGTGCATTCGTAGGCGAATGACGGTGCGCCAAACGGATCGGCGGGCAACGTTGGAAGGCAATGGGGAACCAGTTCGGTGAGCCGGTCCGGCCAGGTACCGTGTTCGTCCCGATACAGGCGTAGCGCCAACAACAGCCGGCACACTTCGAGATTCGCGCGGAGGGTTCGCAACCGGCGGATCGCGATGTCAACTTCGATCACGGACCGGCCTTCTTCCCAAACAACCGGCCGGTCGATGAACCACAGCAAGGCGGATCGTTTTCCGACCGCCGCCTTGAATTCGCGCACCCAGGCCAGTGCGGCTTCGGTGTCGCCGCGTTCGAGCCGCGAGAGCGCCTGGCCGAAGCAGGCGTCCCGCATCCGCACCAAATCCTCGCGGCGGGTGGCTCGCTGGACCGCTACATCCAGGACCGCCCCAAATGGTCGCAACAGCCGGCTCAACCCGTGAAACCGGAACGAATCCCGCTCCGAACTGCCGGAGAACACTTTGAAAATCGAGTCGGGTAAGGCGGGGAGTTCATGCCAAAGCGCTTCGAGTTCAGAGCGAAATTCAGCGGAAATGTTCCGCCAGACGAGCGGATCCGGTGTTTCTGCGCGCGGCCATTCCGGCTCGAAGCGGGATCCGATGCTCTGCCGCACCGCCCAATCCGGGCTGGGCAACGACTCCGCGATGCCGGCCAGCTCATCCATCAAACGCCGCGCCGTGTTGCGGTCAATGTCCGGGCCGGTCAATGCGAGCCGGCGCCATGCCGCCGCGATCTGCCATTGCTGAAACCGCCAATCCCCATGAGGATCGAAGCGCCAGGCGCGGAGCAGTTCGTCAAACGCTTCGGCCGTCCGCCCAGCTCGTTCCGCCTCGGCCGCCTGCCACAGGCTGAAGTCAATCATGAGCCGGCACCCGGCATCCAAGACAGCGCCCCCTTCGGGCAGCGCGCAGTTCGTGCGGCTCAAGGCCACCGCCCTCATGTCGCCGATGAGCTGGTGCTCATTGAGCCAGGCGGCGATGCGGTCGCGACCCGTCACCGCGTCCGGACCCAGAAGGCACCAGAGCTCGTTCGCCGCGTTCAGACGCCGGTATCCCGCGGAGTCCGCCAGCCTGGTCTGACCCAGTTGGTAGGGCCAGTACCAGAAGTTGTCCGGCCCGACCGCCGACCAGGCCAGCAACGTCACCGGCTTGAACTGCCAGCCCGGCACCGGACCAGGCAACCGCGTGAAACCGTAGCGCCAGCCGAACTCCAACACCACCGCGGCGAGCAAGCACAGCACGCCACCCAGGCAAATGCGTTTCGCCCAGCGCCAGCCCCGCGCGAATCGCCCGCGGGGTCGGCTCGTTCGAGCCGCGTTCCCGACCGTCGGCTTCGCCGGAGCGCGGGAGTCCATCCCGCGCGCCGCGTGTCGGGTGCTCCCGGCGAATTGTGTGGTCGCGCTTTGCATGGGTTCGAGCGGGTCAGCTCGCCCTGCCGTCAAGTCGGCTAACAACTTGATCCGGCCTAGCGGTTTTGACCACGGAAAGCGAGCCGCGTTCCGCCGCCAGGTTTGCGAGATCAGCGGAACGCGTTCGGACCGAAATCGCCTCACCCCAGTTCGCGAGCGCTTAGCCCGCGTCCAGCCTCCCGTACCGGCGAATCTCCGGCCAGGCCCAGGCCACGGCGAGCACCACCAGGATCGTGCCCACGCCGCCCGACACCACGGAGCAGACCGGGCCAAACCAGTGGGCCACGATGCCGGACTCGAAGCCGCCGAGCTCGTTCGACGTGCCGATGAACAGGCTGTTGACCGCCGAGACGCGGCCGCGTTTTTCGTCCGGCGTGAGCAGTTGCACCAGCGTGTGCCGCACCACCACGCTCACGTTGTCGGCCAGGCCGCAGGTGAACAGCATGGCCCAGCCGAACCCGTACCAGCGCGCAAAGCCAAAGCCGATGGTCGCCAATCCGAATGCCACCACGGCGAACAACATCGCGCGGCCGGCCTTTTGGAGTGGCGGCCGGTGCGCCACGATCAACGCCGACAACAGCGAGCCCAACGGCAGCGCCGCTTCGAGAAAACCCAGTCCGCTCGGGCCGACGTGGAAGATGTCCTTGGCATAGACCGGCAGCAACGCCGTGGCGCCACCCAACAACACGGCGAAAAGGTCGAGCGTGATCGTGCCGAGGATGACGCGTTGCGCAAACACGAACTTGAATCCCACCACGAGACTGGTCAGGGACATCCGCTCGCGCGTCGTTTGGATGCGGTGGTATTGGACGAAGCTGAACATCGTCAGGCAAATGGCCGAAGCCAGCGTATTGACCAGGTACACCGACGCCGCGTGATGCGTGAGCGCGATGAGCGCCCCCCCGGCGGCCGGCCCTGCCACCGACGACAATTGAAAGCTGCCGCTGCTCCACGCCACGGCGCGCGGAAACAATTCGCGCGGCACAAGCTGCGGCAGGAAAGCCGAACTCGCCGGCCACAGAAACGTGCGCGCCGTTCCCGCCAGAATCAGGCAGATGTAAATCCAAAACGTCGGCGCCTGCGAAGCGGACACCAACGCCAGACCCGCGCTGGCCAACCCCAGCAGACCGGTCATCCAAAGCATGATGTGCTTGCGGTTCCGATTGTCCGCCAGGTGGCCCGCCGGCAGTGTGAACAGAAACATCGGCACCATGTTGCTCAGGCCCACCAGCCCGAGCGCCAACGCCGAGTGCGTGCGCTCGTAAAGCTCCCACCCGACCGCCACCGTCAACATTTGCTGGCCCAGCGACGCGATGAAGCGCCCCGTCAGATAGAGCATCACGTTGCGGTTCCGCAGCACCTCATAGGGGCTGACATGCGGACGCGGCGCGACCGGAGCCGGCGGTGGCGCGGGGTTACTCATCGGTGCGGACGCATAACATGGCGCCGGAGGTTAGTGTCGATTTCCCGCGCGGCGAGACTTTGTGCACGCTGCGAACGGAGAGCGTCGGTGTCCAACTGCGCGGCGCCAGGACAAAGCCACCGGCGGTCCGCTACGAACCCGTGCCTGCGCCGAGCTGGAGTTCATACAAGGTCACGCTGAAGGAAGCGAAGCGCAGGACCAGGTCGTCGCCAGTCACGTTGGCCGGATCACTGAAGACGCGCACGCGCTACGGGTCGTCGCGCGAGTTCAGGACTTCGGCCGTCGGGCTGGCCTCTGAATCGCGCAGCACCTGAACGGCGCCGCTCATCACCATTTCGCTGAAGCCAGCCAGCCGGGTTTGTACCGTCTGTTCCGTCGCGGTGGAATTGACGCCGTACACGCGCAAGGTCCGGCCGTCGGCGCTCCGCGTGGCGCTCAAATCGGGTTCTTCGAGGTTCCAAGGGAACGCCAGATTGGCGGTGTTGGCATGGCGCAGAATTCGCAGCGGATGCGTACCCGCGGCGCGCGCGTAAAGCTGCTGCGCGTAATAGGTGGGCGCGCAGTAAAGCCAGCCGGGGCCGGTGAGGATCACGCCGGAGCCGAACGAGTCGATCAGGTTCGAGCGAATCGCGATTTGGACCGCATCCGCGTGGCGGTGCATGAGGTTGTGGTAACGCGCGCAACTGAGCGCGTTGCCCAGAGTCTGGAGCGTGGCCCGCGCGAGGTTCCAGTCGCCCGCGGTGGTATTCCACTCCGTGACCGCAATGCGGACGGCTTTGCCGCCGGCGAAGCGGGCGATCTGGTCTTCGAGAAACGCAAAGTTGTCCGCCATGGCCAGCAAGTCTGTGCAGCCGTAATGGTGCGGACACAGGTAATCGAGATAGCCGCCGCCCGCCTTGAGCGTGTCGGCGGAAGGAAACGATGAGAGCATTTTGATGGAAGTATCCGCGCGGCGCATGGCTTCCGCGAAGGCTCGCACGGAATCGTCGTAAGCCGTGCCGCCCACTTCGTTGCCGATCTGCCAGTACTTCACGCCGTAAGATTCGGCGTGGCCGTTTTGAGCGCGGCGCCGGCCCCACGGTGTCTCAGCCGAGCCGTTGAAGGACTCGACCTCCGCCGCGGCATCTGCAGGTTGCTTGCCGGACCAACGGAGACAGATCAGCGGTTCGGCACCGACTACGCGACACAGTTGCACGAACTCCTCGACGCCGACGAAGTTCTCTTCGATGCCGCCCCAGTAAGTTTGCTCGAATGGCGCCCGCTCATCCCACGAGCCGAGGCAGCGGTCCCACTCGTAGGTCTCCAGTGCGGAGCCGCCGAAACGGATCGCGCCAGGTCTGAGTTCGCGGATCG
Organism: bacterium; assembly: GCA_021839785.1. Next base: position 5,730 of record JAKCAB010000775.1, read on the forward strand.
CCTGCACGGCGTCCGGCCGCCAAAGCCCGAGCACCGCGTCTTCGCCGATCAAACAGACCCGGTCCAGCCAGAGGGTGCCGGGGCCTTCAAAATCAAGGGTGAGCGTAGAGTTTTCGAGCGAGCGCGTGGCGCACAGCGTGGCCTCGGCGGCTTGCCAGGCAGCACCCGCCTTGCCCAGCGACACCGGTTCCGCCGCCAGCCCACCGCCGCCGTGCAGGGTCGCCCGCACCGCCACGTCGCCGGCGCTGCGCAGGTGGAGACGCAACCGGTACGCGAGCCCGGCTTTCAGGTGGAAACCGTCCTGCGAAATTCCGGCGCGGGCGTGCGCGGCGGGGAGTTCGATGCGCAGGCTGCGGCGGCCATTGAACGGCTGGTTGGTGTCAAACGCGTAGCTGGCCAGATGCACCGCGCCGTCGGGATACCAAGGCCGATGCGGGCGATCGATCTCCCGCTTGAAGGCCACCTTCCAGGGCGGGTCGTCTTCGAAGCTGGTGTTGGCCACCTGCTGGGCAAGCAGGCTCGGAATGAGATGGCAGAGCGGCTCGATGAACTGGCCGCCTTGCTTGGCGTCGATGGGCAGCCGCGTCAGGTGCTCGTTGAAGATGCGGACCGTCTCCGGCCCGCTGCCATCCGCGCGCTCCAACCGGAGGTCGTCGAACCACACTTTGCCGGTGCCTTTCCCGTAGCCGACGAAGAACAACACGATCTTCGCCCGCCCGTCGGCGGGCACGCGAAAAGCGGTTTGGATTTCCTTCCACGGCGACGTGCCGAACGGGCTCGGCCCGCGCGCGAGCGTCGCACCTTCGGGTGTTTGCACATGAATCGTGCCGCCGGTGTCAGTGCTGTCCCGCGCCGCGACCTGTCCCAGCACCACGTCCGCCGGATCGGTCGCTTCGACCAGCAGCGATTGCCGTCCTGCCTTCGCCTCCTGCGTATCCAGGCGCACCACTGGCGCTTTGCCGTCGTGGTAAATCCAGGTTTTCCACACGGCGAGCGGATCGGCGGCTTCGAAGCCGGGATTGACCAGCGCCGACGCGGCAACTGCGGATTGACCGGCGAGCAGAACGCAGGAAGCAAAGGTGACAGCGAGGCGCAGAGACATGGCCGTTTGATGTCAGCGCCGGCCAGGCCTGTCAAAAAGTTCCGCGGCCAAACCGAACCGGGGTTCCAGTGTCCAACCGTCGATCGGCAACGCCCGCAAAGCCGCGGTGGCGCGGCGGCGGGAGGATGGCGCGCATGGCAACCAGTGAGAGCAAAAGCGGAACGGGTGGACGCGGGGATGACCGCAGCAAACGCCGGAGGAAATAGCCGAAGGGTGGGAAGTCCTCCTTCGCCTCTGCGCCAACACCGACCCGCAACGCGACAGCCTCTTCACCAAAGGCCCGGCCGACGTGCTCGACCACGCCACCCCCTCAATCGCCAGCGGCAGCAAACTCGGCATCGATGCGCCGAAGAAAATTCCCGGCGAAGGTTTCAAACGCGCGTGGCCGCCGCTGATCAAAATGGATGCGGCGGTGAAGGCGAAGGTGGAAAAGCTCTTTGGAGGAGTCGCGTGAACCCGCGACGTTGGCCGCCAACAATCCCAAAGGGATTGCGTCCTCCAGCCCAAGGTTGCGAGGAACGGGCTACCTTGGGTCGCGGTTCGCAAATGGAAACCAACCCCAACGGGGTTGTGACTAAAACCATTCGTTTGGCGTCGCGACGGATTTGCCGCAACCCCGTTGGGGTTGTTCCCGTTTTGCCATGTTCACCCAAGGTAGGCGCGGGGCGCGCCAACCTTGGGCTTTGGGTCACAGCCCCGTTGGGGCTGGCGAGAGAAGGCGAAGATGGAAAAACCTTTCGGAGGAGTCGCATGAACCCGCGACGTTGGCCGCCAACAATCCCAAAGGGA
>JAKCAB010000334.1 GCA_021839785.1 bacterium
CCGGGCGGGTGATCAGGTCGCCGCAGGCTGGCGGATGAACACGGCTATCGCGTTGCGGTGACGGCCATTTGTCACTTGCCAGCGCGGGCGCTTTCGCGTCTAAACGCGCGGTGCAAGACTGGCTTGTCTTCGTCATTTTGGGCGTTATTGAAGGAATCACCGAATTTCTTCCCGTTTCCTCCACCGGTCACCTGCTCATCGCCGAGCATTGGCTGCCACGACAAAGCGACCTCTTCAACATCGTCATCCAATGCGGCGCGGTGGTGGCGGTGATCCCGCTGTTTCCGGAACGCATCAAACAGATCCTCCGCGCGACCCACGACGCCGCGGCCCGCGACTTTGCGCTCAAAGTGCTCGGCGCCTTCGTGATCACCGGCGTGGGCGGTCTGGCCCTGGACAAGGGGGGCTTCAAGCTGCCGGAAACCGTGGTTCCGATTGCGGCGGCCTTGGTGGTGGGCGGCGTGCTTTTCCTCGCCGTGGAGTGGTGGCTGAAGGGGCGGCGGACCACCAGCGAAATCACCTGGACCATCGCGGTGGCAGTGGGCGTGGGCCAACTGGCGGCGGCGGTTTTCCCCGGCACTTCACGGTCCGGCGCCACGATCCTGGTCACGCTCGCGCTGGGCCTGACCCGGCCGGCGGCCACGGAGTTTTCCTTCCTGGTCGGGATCCCGACCATGCTCGCGGCCGGCGGGCTGAAAATCTTCAAAGCATTTCACCACGCGGTGGCCGGAACGCCCCCGGAGAACTGGGGGCACCTCGCGCTTTGCACTTTCGTGTCCGCGGTCGTTTCGTTCATCGCAGTGAAGTGGCTGCTGCGCTTCGTGCAGACGCACACGTTCGTCGGCTTCGGCTGGTACCGGATCGTTGCGGGTGTGTTCCTGTTGGTGCTGTTCCTGACGTGACCACCTTGGGGCCGGACCGACCGTAGGCGCCAGCTCGCTCTCCGGTGGGCAACAGCTTACGCCCGGGCTTTCCCCAAATTCGACGCCTGCCCTCGCGCGCCCGGAAGGCGCGCCCCCGGTTTGACAGCGGGCAATTTCACGCTGGGGTGTCCTGCGCTCCGCCTTACCCTGCCGCCGCTTTGCCGATGAATGCCACCCGCGAGCGGCCCGAATTCGACTTTGCCGGCCTGCGTCTTCGCCCCATCCCGTTCCCGCCGAAATGCCCTTTCACGTTGCGTGGCCTCGCGTTGGGTCTGGGCGCATCGCCGCTGGAGGTCGTCGTCGCTGATTCTGCCAGCGAGCCTCGCCCGCCAGACTTGCGTTCCGTTTGGGAACCCCGTCAAGGCGGCCGCGCCGCGCCGTTGTTGCTCGCTGTCCTTCACGACAACAAAGCCACCCTTTGCGGCCCCGCCGGTGACGAACCTCCCATTCACCCGAATCTCGACCCCGGCCAGGCCGAGCGCCTCTGCCGCGAGGCCCTCGCTCAGCCGGACCGCCACGCCGCGTTGCGCTGGTTGCGTGATGCACTGCCGTCGCTCGATACGCGCCTGCCCGGCCTGCGCAACGAAGGCTTCCTCGCCACGCACGAACTCGAAGTCATCCGCCAAGGCCACAAGCTCGACTGGAACGCTACCGCCCAGCGTGCCCGGCCCGCGCTCGCGCACCAAGGCGACGCGCTGCTGAAGGCTCTCGGCTTCACCACCGAGCGCGTGGATCAGGTCACGCAACTGCTCCGCGCCGGAGCGAAGGGCCACCGCGTCGCCGTCGCCGTGCTGCTGCGGCAGGACGAATCCCCCGAACTGGCCGCGTCGCGCTTCACCAATCTCTCGCCCATCAGCTACGCCCTCGAAGTGGCCACGCGCGAAAACCTCCGCTGGGTCATCATCAGCCAGGGTTCGCGCCTCCGGCTTTACCCGGCGCGGCCGGACGTCGGTGTCGGGCGCCGCAGCCGCGCCGAGACGTTCCTGGAACTCCACGCCAACCTCCTGCGCGACGACGACGCGGCCTTCCTCTGGCTGCTCTTCTCCGCGCCCGCGCTGCTGCCCGGCGGCACGCTCGACGCCCTGCTCGGCGAATCCGCCGTGGGAGGAAGCGACGCTGGAGGAACACGCTTTCTGGGGACGCCACTGGCCGGGCTTGCGCGGCGTTACGCAGCGCGAGCGCGAGGCCGTGATTGCCAAGCTTCGGCGCCAGCGGCCCGACTTGGTACAATTCTACGAAAAAGAAGTTGCGGAAACGGAAGCCACTCGAAAGGCACTTGTCACCGGCCCCTATCCCGGCATGGGCACTGGCGATCCCGACCTCTACAAAGCCTTCTGCTGGCGGTTTCTGAACCTGCTGGCACGCGAAGGCGGTTGGTTGGGCGTGGTTCTGCCGCGCTCCGCTTTCAACGCCAAAGGCAGCACCGACTTCCGGCAAGCCGTTCTGGAGAACTCCAATCCGCTGGACGTGACGATGCTGGTGAACAACCGCCAGTGGATATTCCCGGAGGTCCACCCGCAATACACCATCGGCCTCGTGGCCCTGAGTCGGAACAAGGCCGACGGCAAATCGGTCAGACTGCGCGGCCCGTTTCGGTCGCTGGAGCGATTTCATGCCGAGGCGGCTGCTCCGCCTGCCGAGTTCCCCGCCCCCGAAGTCATCGGCTGGACCGACAGTGCCTCGCTGCCGCTGCTGCCCACGGAGGAGTCGCTGGAAATCTTCACGCAGCTTCGGAAAGCCCCGCGCCTCGACTTCAACGACGGCCGCTCTTGGCGAGTTCGTCCACACCGCGAACTCGATGCGACAAATGACAAGGAGTTGCTGGATGTGAAGTCGGCTGACAAGCCACGCGGTTTCTGGCCAGTGTTCAAAGATGAGTCCTTTGACCTCTGGGAGCCGGACACGAGCAGCTACTACGCTTGGGCGGACCCGAAGATTGTCTTGCTGGAATTGCAGAGCACCAGACTGCGCGGTGCGGGCAACCGCAAGTCGCCCTTCTCCGAATTCTCCCGTGACGTTCTGCGCAAGGTGGACACAGCGCCGCCGAACTTTGCCCGGATCGCCTTCCGTGATGTCAGCCGGGCGACGGACTGCCGCACCATGCGTCTGGCGCTGGTGCCCCCGAAGATTTTCATTACCAACCAAGCGCCTTATTCGCTCTGGCCGCGCGGCGACGAGCATGACCAAGCCTACCTGCTGGGCGTGCTTTGCTCGTTGCCGCTGGACTGGTATGCGCGGCGGTTCGTCGAAACGCACATGAACTTCTGCGTCTTCAATCCGCTGCCGCGTCCGGCCCGCGACGACGCGCGCTGGCAGCGCGTGGTCCAGTTGGCCGGCCGGCTGGCGGCGGTGGACGACCGCTTTGCCGCCTGGGCGCAAGCCGTGGGCGTGCCCTGCGGCCCGTTGGACGCGCTGGAGAAGCAGGCCCACCTCCACGAACTCGACGCCGTGGTCGCCCACCTCTACGGCCTGACCGAGCGCCAGTTAATCCACCTCTTCGAGACCTTCCACGAAGGCTGGGACTACCAAGACCGGCTGGAAGTGACGCCAGAGCATTTCCACGTCTGGGGGAAGCAGCGCGCGTGAAAAGCCGGAACCGGCGTCGGGGCCGTCGCGTTCCGAGCTTGAACGTCTCGAACGCGCCGGTAATTTACCGGCATGAAGACGTTGACGGTTGACGATTACCAGCGCATCCGGCTGCCGGACGTGGAGCCGCGCACCAAGTTTGCCTACGCCAAGGATGTCCACGGCCGCATCACGCTGACCAAGCTCGAGCCGGCGCCAAGCCGTCCGGCCAAAGTCCGTTTCATCAAGAAGAACGGTTACACCGTGGCGACGACCGATCAGCCGATCAGCATGGAGGCCATCAAGGCGGCGCTGGCGGAGTTCCCATGAGGTATCTGCTGGACATCAACGTGCTCCTGGCGGCCAATTGGCAGCATCATGCCCAGCACGCCCGGACGTTTGCCTGGCTGGCTGGAAAGGAGATTGCGCTCTGCCCCATCGCCGAACTGGGATTCCTGCGGATCAGCAGCAACAAGAAGGCGATCAACGCCCCTATGGAGGAGGCGAGAAACGTGCTGGCGACGTTTATCAGCCAGCGCAAGCCCGTCCGGATTGCCGAAGATCTGCCGGCCCTGGAATCGCTGGCCGAGACTTCCGACCAGGTGACTGACCAGTATCTCGCGGCGCTGGCCGATCGGCATGGATGCAAGCTGGCGACGTTGGATGAAGGAATCCGGCATCGCGCCGTCGAACTGATCGAACCGGCGGAAGGGTAATCCCGACGCAATGAGCGTAGCCCCGCCAACACCCGCACGCGATCCACGCTCTCACTTCGTGGACAACCGCGATGGCATGGTGGCGACGCTAAAGCATTTCCACGCTTGGAAGGAGAAATGACGGTTGCTGGGACATTGCGTTCGTTGGGCAAAGACTTGGTCGAAACACCGGACAACCTGGTGGACATTCTTCGGGACATTCCGACCGTAACGCTGCAAGTATATCATTGTAATACAAAGGTTTCACCCGCTACATTCCGTGGACATTTATGCGGACATTCGAGCGGACACATCCTTGGATTTCCTTCCGCCTGAACTTGCGGGAGGCCAGGCCGCGACTCTGGCTGTCGCTCGGCGAAGCGGCGTCGAAGTGCGAACACATCGCTGGCGTGCCGTTGCGTCCGGCCACGGCGCAGATGTTGCACCGCCTGTTCCTGGCCAAAGGCGCACTGGCGACCACGGCCATCGAGGGAAACACGCTGACGGAGAAGGAGATCCTGGCCCACTTGGAGGGCAAACTGGAATTGCCGCCGTCCAAGGAATACCTCGGGCAGGAAGTGGACAACATCGTCGCCGCCTGCAACGGCATCGGCGAACGGCTTCACCAAGGAGACTCCGCGCTGACGCCGGAACGCATCCGGGAGCATAACCGACAGATTTTGGAGAAGCTGACTTTGGGAGAAGGCGTGGTGGCGGGCGAACTCCGCAGTCATTCCGTGGTGGTCGGCAACGTGTATCGGGGCGCTCCGGCCGAGGACTGCAAATATCTGTTGGGCCGGCTGTGCGAGTGGCTGGGCGGACCCGATTTTCAGGCGGAGCCGGGGTTGGAATTGGTCTATGCCATCCTCAAGGCGATCATGGCGCATCTTTACCTCGCGTGGATTCATCCGTTTGGAGACGGCAACGGCCGCACGACGCGGCTGGTGGAATACCAGATTTTGCTGGCGGCGGGCGTGCCCACGCCGGCAGCGCACTTGTTGAGCAACCACTACAACCAGACCCGCGCCGAGTATTATCGTCAACTGGACCGGGCCAGCAAATCGGGCGGGGCAGTGGCGCCGTTCATCGAATACGCGGTGCGTGGTTTCGTGGACGGCGTAAGGGAACAGCTTCAATTGATCCGTGACCAGCAGTGGGACGTGACGTGGCGGAGCTTTGTGCATGAGCGATTCCGCGACGAGCCAGGCGCAAACGCCAAACGCCAGCGGGACCTGGTGCTGGACTTGAGCCCCGCCTCTGAGGTGGTGCCCGTGGCGAAAGTGCCCGAGCTTTCGGCGCGTCTGGCGCGGTATTACGCCGACAAGTCTGCCAAGACGCTCCAGCGCGATCTGCTCGCAGTCGAGACGATGGACCTGGTCGAACGCACCCCTGCGGGTGTGCGTGCCCACCGTGAAGTGATTCTCGCTTTTCTGCCGTGGCGCAGGACGACGGAAAAACCGAAGCTTGCCACCCCGCCAGCATCGTTACGCCCCATCCCGAAACGATGAACCCGCCCGCAGTAACACCCGCTCCAGACCGCCGTCCCCATTTCGTGGACAACCGCGACGGCAACACGCTGGACGCGGCATTGTGGGCGTATCTGCGGGCGTTGCGCGAAGGGCAACAGCAGTTCGTCTTTGCGGACGTGGCGACGGCTTACTTCAATCTGCCCGGCTTCGATCTGCTGGCGGAGGAGTCCGGCAAGGTCGCCCAACTGCGCCTGCTCCTCGGCGCGGAGCCGCGTCCCGAACCGCAATGGCCGGAGCCGCAGCCGCCCATCCGCGCAGACGAAGTGCCTTCGATCTGCCGGGCGGCGATCGACGAAGCCTAGACCACGCCGGAGGCGCCGCCAACCTTTGGCGCGGCCGGGAGCGCGCGCTCAGGCGGGTTTTTGCTGGAGGTATTCGCGTACCGCCGCGATGAAGCCGCGGAACAGCGGGTGCGAGGCGTTGGGTTTGCTCTGGAATTCCGGGTGGAACTGGCAGGCCACGAAGTACGGGTGGTCTTTCAACTCGATCAGCTCCACCAACTCGCCATTGTGGGACGTGCCGCTGAAAACGAACCCAACCTGCTCGAAGCGCTCCCGGTAGGCGTTGTTGAATTCGTACCGGTGGCGGTGGCGCTCGCGGACAACGAACGCGCCGTACAACCGCGCCACCCTTGAGCCAACCTGGAGCTGCACCTCCTGCGACCCCAACCGCATCGTGCCGCCTTTGGCCTCGATCCCCTTCTGCTCCTCCAGCAAAGCGATCACTGGATGCGGCGAGTTCTTGTCGAACTCGGTCGAGTGCGCGCCTTCGAGACCGAGGACGTGGCGGGCGAACTCGATCGACGCCATCTGCATTCCCAGGCAGAGGCCGAGGTACGGAATCCTGTTCTCGCGGGCGTAACGGACGGCAGCGATCTTGCCTTCGATGCCGCGTTCGCCAAAACCGCCCGGCACCAAGATACCGCCCAGGCCTTTCAGGAGTTTCTCCGCGCCGTCGCGCTCGATTTGCTCGGCTTCGATGCGCTCGACTTCGACCCCGCAATCGTTGGCCACGCCGGCGTGCGTGATCGCCTCATAGACGGACTTGTAAGCGTCCGGCAGGCCGATGTACTTGCCGACCACCCCAATGCGGACGCGGTGTTGCGGGGCAATCAGTTTGCGGATGATGTCCTGCCAGTAGGCCATGCTGGCGGGCGGCTGTTCGATGCGGAGAAGCTGGCAGACCAGGTCGTCCATGCGCTCGCGTTGGAGCATCAACGGCACCTCGTAAATGCTGTGGTCCACGTCCTTCTCCTCGATCACCGCCTCGTACGGGACGTTGCAGAAGAGCGAGATTTTCTGCCGCACGTCTTTGCCGAGCGGACGATCGCAACGGCAGACCAGGAGGTGCGGCGTGATGCCGATTTCGCGCAGCTTGGCGACCGATTGCTGGGTGGGCTTGGTCTTCAGTTCGCCCGCCGCCCGGATGAACGGCACGTAGGTGACGTGGATGAAAATGGCGTTGTTGTAGCCCAGTTCGAGCGTGAACTCGCGGATCGCCTCGAGGAACGGCAGGCCTTCGATGTCGCCGGTGGTGCCGCCGATCTCGGTAATCAGCACGTCGGCTTTCGAGGTGTCGGCCAACAGACGAATGCGGTCCTGGATTTCGTCGGTGATGTGCGGGATGACCTGGACGGTCTTGCCGAGATAGCCGCCCTGGCGCTCGCGTTCGAGCACGTTCAGGTACACGCGACCGCTGGTGAGGTTGTTGAGTTTGGTGAGCTTGACGTTGGTGAACCGCTCGTAATGGCCCAGGTCGAGGTCGGTCTCGGTGCCGTCGTCGAGCACGTACACCTCGCCGTGCTGGAACGGGTTCATGGTGCCGGGATCGACGTTCAGGTACGGGTCGAATTTCTGGAGGCAGAC
>JAKCAB010000005.1 GCA_021839785.1 bacterium
GCCATGATCACGAACATGGTGAACAGCGGCCGGGACATCAGCCCGAGATCGTAGCCGACGTTGATTGCCACCAAACCCATCAACCCCCGCGTGTTCATCAGCGCGGCCACGCAGGCCGCTTCGCGGGCGGGTTGCCCGGTCAGGCGCGCGCCCAGGTAACACCCGCCGAGCTTGCCGGCCGTTGCCGCCGCCAGCACCACGCCACAGCTCAGCCAGGCCGCGGGCGTCGTGAGCGAACCGATCTCGGTCCGCAGGCCGGTGTTCGTGAAGAAAATCGGCACCAGCGCCACCAGCACGAAGTCGCGGAACCGTTCCCGCCACGCCTTCACCAACGTGACTTCCTGGTGGATCGCCACGCCCAGCAGGAACGCGCCGAAGATCGAGAAAATGCCCAGCGTGTTCGTGGTGACCGCGCAGCCAAACAACACCACCAGCAGCACGGCCAGGAACGTGGCCGGGACGTGCGTGACGCTCGGCGGTTGTGAACTCAGCCCGCAGCCCGGGCGCCCCGCGCAGTCGTCACCTGCCAGGCGCGGCGATTTCCATCCCAGCGTGCAGGCGAGGAGGCGGCCCGCCGATTTGCCGCGCGGGTCTTCCGGCGGGACACAGAAACTGCAACGCCAGAAGCGCCGCAGTGCCGGCCCGATGAGCCACAGCAAAATCAGGAAAAAAACCAGGACCCCCGTCACCTGCCACAGCAACGCACCCCAGGCGAATTTCGCCGTGACCAAGGCCGTGGCCCCGGCCAGCAGCACCCACCCGGCCACGTCGTCCAGCGCCGCGGAACTGATGGCGATCGCCCCGAGCGCGGTGCGTTCCAAACCCATTTCGAGCAGGATTCTCCCCATGATCGGCAGCGCGGAAATGGAAAGCGCGATGCAGACGAAGAGTTGAAATCCAAACCGGTTCGCCTCGGGCGCGAACTCGCGGTGCAACCACGGCCCGATCGCCAGGCCGAGCAGCGCGGGCGCAAGAATTCCAGTGAGCGACACCGCGACCACCGTCCGCGACCGCGTGCGCAGGTGGCCGTAGTCGAACTCCATGCCGACTTGGAACATCAACAGGATCAAGCCCAGTTTGGCGAGGAGTTGCAGCGACTGGTTCGTTTCCGGCGGGAACAGCGTGCGCAGCGCTTCCGGCCAGACGAGGCCGAGGGCCGACGGGCCGAGCAGGAGGCCGCCGATGATTTCGCCTACCGCGAGTGGCTGGCCGAAACGCTGGCCGAGCCGGCCGAAGAACCAAGCCACCGCCATGATCACGATCCATTGGATCAGGACCAGCTTGAGGTGATGCTCGATGGCTTCTGGATTCATGCGCCAATTCGCTGTGAATGCCCGCGAATGGGCGACACTTTAGCGTGCGCTCCAGAGGCCGCAAATCGACTGCGGTCGGCTTCAGCGCAGCCGGTCGTCGCGCAACCAACCGGCGTGGCCATCGAGGTAAAGCCGGTTGCGGCCCAGCGCATGCGGCGTGCGGCCTTGCCAGGCGGGGTCCAGGCCGGCGGCCTTCGCCGGAAAGTATATGTCGGTCACGAACTCGACGTCGCCCGCACCGTTGACTGCGCCCACGTTGGGATTGCCGGCGAGCGGCAGGTCCGCCACCGCCTGGCTGCGCGTCTTGCCCCAAAAATTGTCCAGCGGCACGGGATCGTCCGGCCGGTCAAACCGCCACATCCAATAGCTCACCGCCACCGCGTTCGAGTCGGTGCTGGTAAACTGGCGGGCGGCCTCCATCGTCGCCCATTCAGGACGCCGCGTGGCCGGACACTGCCAGACTCCGGCGGTGGCGAGTTCGTTGGACAATACCACCGGCGCCCAACCGGCCCGCGGATCGGACTTGGGCCAGGCGCTCCACGGCTTGTAGCCGCCGGGAAGCGCGGTCTTCAGGTCGCGCCGGTCCGGGAAGCGCTCGTTGTGGTCGCCCAGGTACATTTCCCACGCGACGGCCATTTGGTGCAGGTTCGACTGGCACGCCGCGATGCCGGCCCGGCGTTTGGCACCGGCCAAAGCCGGAAGCAACAGGCCAGCGAGCACCGCGATGATCGCGATGACCACCAGCAATTCGATCAAGGTGAAACCATCGCTTGACCCGCGATGCTGGCGATGTCTCATTGCGCCATGCTCAATTTGGAAGTCATCCGACGCCGGCTGAGCGGGGGATTCAAGCCGTTCACGATTTTCTTGTCGGACGGCCGCAAGTACGACGTGCCGCACCCGGAGTTCATTTTGGTAACGCGCCGAGGCGTGGCGGTGGCGGATGCGGATGGTTTCATCGACACGTTGGATCCGCTGCACATTGTCTCTGTGAAGGACCTGGCCTCGGCTGAGCCGAAGGCGTGAGCTTCATTTCGGTGGCAGCGCGAAGGCCACATAAGCGTCGCCCGACTTCGTCCCCATTTTCCCGCCGCCGCACGCGATGACCACGTATTGCCGACCGGCCAACTCGTAAGTTGCCGGCGTGGCATACCCGCCGGCCGGCAGCTTCGCCTGCCAGAGCACCTGGCCGGTTTCCTTGTCGAACGCGCGGATGTGCTCGTCTTTGCTGGCTGCGATGAAGACGAGCCCGCCCGTGGTCACGATCGGCCCGCCATAGTTCTCCGTGCCGGTGGGCGGAATGCCTTTCGCGGTTAACTCCGGGTATTCGCCCAGCGGCACGCGCCACTTGTACTCGCCGGTGTTGAGGTCGATCGCGTTCAAGGTGCCCCAAGGCGGTTTGACCGCCGGGTAGCCTTTGGGGTCGAGCCAGCGGTTGTAGCCGGTGATCGTGTAGGGGATGACGCCGAGCGCGTCGGTGCCGGCGTCGGCCACCTTTCGACTGGCTTCGTTCCGGGGATCGGGCGGGGCGTCGGGGACCAGAATGTAATCCGCCAGTGCGTCCTTTTGCGGTGTGGACAAGAACGCGAACGACGGCATCACGCCCTTGCCGTTGGCGATCTGGGTGACGATGTCGGACCGCTTCAGCTTCTGGGCGATGCCGACCAAGGTGGGCACGTTCTGGGCCGCGTTGCCGGCGCGGTCCAGGCCGTGGCAGGCGGCGCAGATTTGCGTGTACAGGGCTCGCCCGCTGGCCGGCATGCCGTTGGCCTCGAACTGCGTTTCCACCATGTTCAGCACCCAGGCCATTTCGTTCGCGTTCACGTAAAGAATCCTGTCCGGGTCCACTGCTGCGCCGCCCCATTCCGCGCCGCCGTCGAAGCCGGGAAAGATGATGGTGCCTTCTCGGCTGGGCGGCAGAAAGGGCACGTGCGGCCGGATTCTCACAAACCGATCCAAGACCGCGCGGTGCGATTCGGGCGAGATGTCCGTGATTTCGTCGTACGTGAAAAGCTGACGCGCGAACGGCGCGGGTTTCACCGGGAACGGCTGGGTCGGCGAAGCGGATTCGCCTTGGAGATCGCTGGGCGGAACCTGTCGTTCTTCGATGGGAAACAGCGGCTCGCCAGTTTCGCGATTGAACACGAAGACATACCCGGACTTGGTCACCTGCGCGACCGCGTCGATCTTCTTGCCGTCGCGCGTGACGGTGAGCAGGTCAGGCGGCGCGGGCAGATCGCGATCCCAAAGGTCGTGATGCACAAACTGGAAATGCCAGAGGCGCCGGCCGGTGCGGGCGTCAAGGGCGAGCAGGCAGTCGGCAAACAGATTTTGGCCCAGACGATTGCCGCCCCAGAAGTCGAACGCCGCCGAACCCGTGGGCACAAACACGATCCCGCGCTGCACGTCCACCGCCATGCCGGCCCAGCAATTCGCCGCCCCGACATGTTGCCAGGCGTCCGGCGGCCAGGTTTCGTAACCCGGTTCGCCAGGCTGTGGAATGGTGTTGAAGCGCCAGGCGATCCGCCCGGTGCGAATGTCGTAGGCGCGGATGTGACCCGGCGCTGCCGGACCCGGGCCTTCGCCCAGACGTAGCGGCATGAACAGCAGATTCCCAAACACCGCACCGGGCGTGTTCGAGAGCACCGACAACTTGCTCACGTCGCGGCCGAGGCCGTCCTTGATATCGACGCGCCCGCCTTGGCCAAACGACTCGATCAAGCGGCCCGTCCGCGCATCCACGACGTAAAGGAAGTGATCGGCAGTGAACAACACGCGCCGGTCCTCGCCTTCGCTCCAGAAAACCACGCCGCGGTTTACGCCCAGCGAACTGTCGGCGCCGGCGCCGCCAAACGGGTCGAACCGCCACAGTTCGCGGCCGGTGGCGGCGTCGAGGGCGAAGAGCTTCAACTGCGGCGAGGTGCCGTAAAGCACGCCGTCCACGACCAGCGGGTTGCACTGGATTTGCGAGAGGTTGTTCGTGCGGGCGTCGCCGGCGTGGTACGTCCAGGCGACCTCCAATCCGCCGACGTTGGCGGGGGTGATCTGGCGCAGATCGGAGAACTGCGTGCCCGCCGGATCGCCCAGGTAAGTTGCCCAATTCCGGTCCGCGGCGGCGTGCGCCGGCGGCCCGGCAAGACTCAAGCCCAGAGCTAAGCAGGGCAGGGGACAAAGCCCCAACCCGCGCGTTGAAAATGACTGCATGGCGCAGAGAGTAGCATTGGCGTTGGCAAGTGCGAGCCGGGCGCACTGTGGATCCGACCGCGAGGGTTTGGCGGGGCAGATCATGCTGTGGAGGGCGCCGCGTGTGGGCTGGCTTCACACCTTCCCCAAGGTTTCTTCCACGGCTTCGCCGAGCGCGCGGATGACCCGCCGCGCCTGCGCCGGTGTGGTGCAATACGGCGGCATCAACACGACCACGTTCCCGATCGGGCGTGTTAGTACGCCGCGCTGCGCCATTGCTTCGCAGACCCGGATGCCAGCCCGCTCGGCCAGATCGAACGGCTCGCGCGTTCGCCAGTCACGCACGAGTTCCACGCCCACGATCAATCCCACCTGCCGGATGTCGCCAACGTGCGGCAGCGCCCACAGCGAATTCAATTCGTCGCGCAACGTGCCTTCCAAGCGTTGCCGGTCGCGGCGCGAAGCCGGGCTTTCAAGGACCTCAAGGCTCGCCAAAGCCGCCGCTGCGCCGAGCTGGTTCGCGGTGAAGCTGTGGCCGTGAAAGAAGGTCTTGAACTCCTCGTATTCGCCCAGAAACGCGTCGAAGACCGCCGGCGTGGTGAGCGTCGCGGCCATCGGCAGATACCCGCCGGTCAGGCCTTTCGCCAGGCAAAGGAAATCGGGTTGAACCGCTTCACGGTGCGAAGCAAAAAGGAATTCGGATTTCGAGTTTCGGATTTCGGGTTTGGCCGCGCCAGTGCGACCGAAGCCGGTCATGACCTCGTCCGCGATCAGCAGCGCGCCGTGACCGCGGGCAATCTCCGCCGCGCGGTTCAGCCAGCCCTCCGGTTGAGGGATCATGCCCGCCGCGCCTTGAATCAAAGGTTCGAAGACGAAACCCGCGTAAGGTTGGCCGCGCCGGCGTCGGGCGGCGAAGCGTTGCTCGACCTTGTCCACACATTCCCAGCGGCATTGGCGATACGTCCGCGCGTCGGCGCGCTCGGGCCGGGCGCGGTTGAAAGGACACCGGTAACAGTACGGCGCCATGACTTGGTCGGACCGGAACAAGAGTCCGGCGTAGGCGCTATGGAACAGGTCGATATGACCCAGGCTGACCGCGCCGACGGTGTCGCCGTGGTAAGCGCCGGCGAGCGACAGAAACCTCGGCCGTGCGCTAAGGCCAGTCCGGCGGGCGTACTCGTAAGCCAGCTTGAGCGCCACTTCGAGCGCGGTGGAACCGTCGTCGGAGAAGAACACTTTGGAGAGTGCTGGCGCGAGCTGTGGGGCGCGGGGTGAACGTGGATTGGCCAGCGTAACCAGTCGGGCGGCAAGCAGGGAAGCGGGTTCGTTCGCCAGCCCAAGCGCGGAGGAATGCGCGAGCTGGCCGAGCTGCCGCTTGATCGCAGCGTTGATCCGCGGATGGCCGTGGCCGTGGAGGTTCGTCCAGATCGAGGCGTTGGCGTCCAGGTACTCGCGGCCATGCGCGTCGCGCAACACGGCGCCCTTGCCCGAGACAATGATGATCGGCTCGTGGCTCAGCCAGTCGCGCATCTGTGTGAACGGATGCCAGACGAAACGTTGGTCCAGGCGGGCGAGGGGATGCATGGGCAGTTCAGAAAGGCTATAGGCTGGGAGCTAAAGGCCGTCAGCCGGGCGGCCGTCCGCCAGCGCGCGCACAAGGCTTTCCACGTCCTCGGGCGAGTGCGCCGCCGAAACCGTGACGCGCAGTCGCGCGGCGCTGCGCGCCACCGTCGGGTACCGGATGGCGGGCACGAAAAAGCCGGCTTCGCGCAGGCGGCTGGCGAGTTCGACCGCAGCCGCTTCGTCGCCGACGATCAACGGCAGGATCGCCGACGGTTCGGCGGGCACCGGCCAACCCAGGTTGGCGAGGCCGTCGCGCAGTTGCCGCACGCGCGACCAGAGCTGCGTGCGCAGTTCGTCGCCAGCAGGGCTGCGGACCACTTCGAGACCAGCAGTCGCAGCCGCCGAGGCCGCCGGCACCGGCGCCGTGGAAAAGACGAACGAGCGCGCGCGGTTGATCAGCAATTCCCTTAACTCGCGGCTCCCGGCGATGAAGCCGCCGGCGGCGCCCAAGGCCTTGCCCAGTGTGCCCATCTGCACCTCGATACGGCCCGCGACGCCCAAGGCGTCCGCCAGCCCGCGGCCCTGGCGTCCATACAGGCCGGTGGCGTGCGCTTCGTCCACCATGAGCCACGCGCCGAACTGGTCTTTGAGTTTCACCAAGTCGGTTAGTGGTGCCTGGTCGCCGTCCATCGAAAAGACGCTTTCCGTGACCACGAGCACGTTGCCAGGCGGTTCGCCGACGGGGCGGGGCCGCGTCTGCGACCAGCGCAAAATCCCCTCCAGATCGGCCAGGTTGTTGTGGGCGAAGACGCGCAGTTTCGCGCCGCTCAGGCGCGCCGCATCGACGATGCAGGCATGGACCAGCTTGTCCAAAACGACGACATCCCCTGGCCCCACCAACGCCGGAATCGTGCCCAGCGCGGCGGCGTAACCGGATGAAAACGCCAGCGCGGCCGCGGCGCCTTTGAAGTCCGCCAGTGCCGCTTCCAACTCGTGGTGGGGCGCCAGTGAGCCGCAGATCAAACGCGACGCGCCCGAACCCGCGCCGAACTGCCGGGCGGCCTCGGCTGCGGCTGCGCGCAGGACCGGGTGCGCGGCCAGGCCCAGGTAGTCGTTCGAGGCGCAGTTGAGCAGCCGGCGCCCGCCGGTCTCGATCCAGCGTCCCGCGGGAGAATCGAGCCGGCGCAACTCGCGCCACAAGCCTTGCTCGCGGATGCCGTCGAGCCGGCAGCGCAGCGTTTCGACAAAGGCCGTCACCGGGGACGAGCGTAGGCGAGCACCCACCGGCCCGGCAATGCGGCGTTGCGACTTGCGGCGTCCCGAAATGTGGCGTTCCGAAACGCTCCTTGACAAAAGGCCGGGGGGGGGTAGAACTACGTCAACTTGTGGAAGAAGGCGCCTTCGGCTACCAACGCCGGGGTTTTCGTGGACCGAGGACAGGCGGGGTACCGAAGACGCAGGTTCGGGTTATGAAGGCCGCTGAACGAACTGCCGATAGCTGTCTTGAAAC
>JAKCAB010000025.1 GCA_021839785.1 bacterium
GCCCAGGTAGTCCACCGGCGCGGTGATCGGGTTGCCGCCCGCACTGGCGGAGTTCGTGGGTTTGGTCTCCGGCGCCGCCTCCTTGTGGCCACAACCGATCAGCAGGCACGTCAGAACCACCGGCGAAAGGATGCGCGTTTTCAAGGGCAAACCTTAGCAGAACCAGCACCGAATCCAAGCTGCGCGCCACCCGACCGGATCCACCGGCCTGGCGCGCCGGTTGTCAACGCAGACGCCGGCTTGAATTCACCGTGCCAGCGGGCCGCTGAATTCGTAATCGCCGGCGCCCACGTCGAACACCGTCCGCCCCGCCTCGCCGCGCACGGCAATGAAGGCCTTTTCCTTCGTCACGCGTTTCCGGCCTTCGCGCACTTCGTCCGGATCGGCCACCGGCAGCGAGACCGTGGCGGTGGCGTTCGCGGGCACGATCAGATGAAGCCGGAAAACCCCATTGTCCACCTTCCAATCGCTGACGATCCGGCCCCGCGGCGAATCGTAATCGGCCTTGGCCCACGTCAGATCGCCGACCACCTGCGGCTTGACGGTGAAGTGCTCGAAGCCCGGTGCCTGCGGATCGGGCACGATGCCGGCCAGCGCCTTGTAGAACCAGGCGCTCACGTCGCCGAACATGATGTGGTTGCGCGACTCGGTGCCTTTCCATTGTTCCCAAAGCGTGGTCGCGCCCTGTTCGAGCCACCAACCCCAGCTCGGCAAGTCCTTCTGCGAAACGATGCGATAGGCCACGTCGGCGCGTCCCTCCTCGAGCAAGGCGTTCAGCAGATACTTCGCGCCCAGGATGCCGGTGTCGATGTGGTTGTTTCGCTTTTCCACGGCAGCGACCAGATTGGCCAGCACGCGGGCTTTGTTCTCCGTTTCAACCAAGCCTTGATAAAGCGCGCAGCTCAGCGCGGTCTGGCTGCCGTTATCGTAACTGGCGGTGTCTGGATGGTAGAATTTGGCGTTGAACGCCAGGCGAATGTCCTGGGCCAGTTGGGTGTATTTGGCTGCGTCGTCGGTTTTGCCGAGCACCTTCGCCGCCAACGCCACGATCTGCGCGTCCACAAAATAGTACGCCGTGGAGGTGATCGCCGCGCCGGTCTGGGTCTCGTACGGCGCCCAGTCGTTGAGGCCGATGCTCACGATGCCGTTCTGGGCCTTCGTGGTCAGGTAATCCACGTAACGCCGCATCCCGTCGTAATGCCGGCGGAACATCTCCGTGTCGTCGAAATAGACGTAGGCGTAATACGGAATGAGCAGGAAGGCGCTGTCCCACGCCGGGCCGTTGCCCCAGTCGTAACCCCAGCCGCTGGTCGGCACGATGCCCGGCAACTCACCGCTGGGCCGTTGCTCGTCGCCGAGGTCGTTGATCCATTTCGCGTGGACGGCCACCGGGAAGAAGTTGAAGTCCGCCTGCTCCGCGGCGAGGTGCGCGTCGCCGGTCCAGCCATTCTTCTCGCGGTGCGGGCAATCGGTGGGGATGCCTTGGAAGTTGCTCAGGAACGCCCACAAGGCCGCGCGCTGGACGCGGTTCAACATGGGATTGGAGCACTCGAAGTGCCCGACCTGCGGCACGTCCGAGTGTGTGAACCGGGCGCGCAGGCTGTCGAGCGTTGGCCGGCCAGGGAAGCCGGTGACCTCGACGTACTGAAAGCCATAGTAGGTGAAACGCGATTGCCACGTCTCGGTGCCGGCGCCTTTGAGAATGTAGGTGTCCGTCTGGTATTGCTGCTCGGGCCATTTCTTCAGGACGTGCTGCGAAATATCGTCCACGTCGAGCGAGCCATCGGGATGCAGGCGCTCGCCGTAACGCAGTCGAACTTTGGTCCCAGCCGGACCGGCGACCGAAAGCACGCAATGGCCGGCGAGGTTCTGGCCGAAATCGAAGACGAACACGCCCGGTTTCGGCTCGGTGAATTTGACCGGCTTGAGCGTCTCGAACGCGCGGATCGGCGGCATCATCTGGGCCGACAACGTCGCCGGCTTGACTGGGAACGCGCTGCCGACCGCCCCCACCTCGGTGCCGACGCGTTGGCGGGTTTGCCTGGGCGCGTCCACGACCAACGCGGGTTGCCAGTCGGCGTCGGTGAAACCGGCGCTGTCCCAGCCCGGTTTTTCGAGGCGGGCGTCGTAGGTTTCGCCGCCGTAAATGCTGTCGTAAATGATCGGCCCCGTGCTGGTCTTCCACGACTCATCGCTCACGAGCGTGACGGTGCGGCCGTCCTCGAGTTCGGCGACGAGGCGGAACAGCAGCTTCGGTGCGGCGCGCCACGGCGCCTCGTGGAAATTCCACACCGCCTTCACGTGGCAGTTGTACAAGCCCGTGCCCAGGATCACGCCGACCGCGTTCTGGCCGGCCTTCAATTGACTCGTCACGTCGTAGGTGACGTACAGGCAACGCCGGTCATAACGCGTGAAACCGGGATCGAGCAGGTGGTCGCCGACCTTGCCGCCGTTGAGGTGCAACTCGTAGTAGCCGAGGCCGCAAATGTACGCGCGCGCGCGCTTCACTTTGCCGGGCAAGGCGAACTCGCGCCGCAAAAACGGCGCCGGCGTGTAGTCGGTTTCCGCCGTCCGGCCGATCCACTTCGCGCCCCAGTCCTCCGGTGCCAGCAACCCCATTTCCCAAATCGCGTTGGTGCTCCAGGCCGACCGGAAGTCGTTCTCGTCCCACACGCGGACTTTCCAAAAACACCGCTGGCCGGAGCGCAGCGGCTGACCGCCGTAACGGATTTGCAGGGTCTGGCCGGACGCCACCTGGCCACTGTCCCACAGGTCGCCCTGGCCGGATTTCAACTTCGCTTCGCTGCTAGCCACGAGGATCTGATAGGCGGTCTGGAGCGCGCCGCGCTTGCCGGAGGTCACGATCCAACTCAGCCGCGGCTGGGTGGCATCGATGCCGAGCGGGTTGTCGAGGTACTCGCTGCGGAGTTGCGCGGGCCGAAGGGCGTTGGCGGCGGTGAGGGAAATCGCGGCGAGCACACCGCAACCGAGGACAGTCACACGGGCGAAAAATGGGGTTCTCATGGCAAATCGAATCGCTGTCTCAAGGCTCAAGAAAAAATCGGAAGGTTACTTGGTTCTGGGTTCGCTCGGCGCCGGCAGATCGCCCAGGGCAAACTGGATGCCGTCGAGGATGTGCTGCATCAGCGCGGGGTTCCAAAACTCCTCCGGGTTGTGGCCCAACGCGGTGTAAAACACGCGGCCTTCGCCGAACTTCTTCACCCAGCACAGGCCCATGTCTTGGTCGGGCCGGAGGTTCGGCTTGTTGGTGTCCATGCGCGCGAGGTCCATGCTGTAAAGCACGCGATCGGTCTTGCGCGAGTACGGGTCCTTGAACTGGTAGCCTTCGTCGATGATCTCGAAGCCGTGCCCGCCGAACGCGCGCACCAGCGGGTGATCCGGCTCGTCAATCTTGACCGCGATCCGCTCGAACGCGTTCCACGGATGACTCTCGAACAGGCCGCCCAGCGCCTCGCTGAACTCCGGCCATTTATAGAACAGCCACGAGGCGCCGTGAATGCCCACCAGCCCCTTGCCGCTCTTGATCCATTCCAGCAGGTGGCGCTTGAGCCGCGCGTCGTTGGCCGAAAATTCGGCCTGCTTCGCCGGCGGCAGCTTGTCGAAATCCTCCGGCAGAAAAATCTCGCCCAACGCGCTGACGAAGCAAATGCCGTCGAACTGGTCCAGCTTCGCCGGCTCGAACATGGCGATGTCATCGCTGACGGTGGCCGTGAACGCGCCGGTCTTTTGCCCGGCGTACTCGATGGCCCTGGCGCCCCAGGCGATCGAAACGTGGTAGTAGCCGTGGCAAAGCGTGAAGACGAGCAGCTTGCGCGGCTGCTTCGGCTGCGCGGTGGCCTTGTTCGGGGCGGCGTGGAAGAGCTTCTTCAGTTCCTCGTCATTGGGTTGCGGTTTGTCGGCGGCGTGGACGACCGCCGCGGCGCCAACCAGGGCGGCGATCCAGACAAGAGATCGGCGTGTCATGGCGCGACTCTAGTCCGAGGCAAGGCAGGCGAAAAGAGGGTTGTGTAGAGTTGCGGACGGGCGTCGGCTTGTGGGAGGCTCGTCCCGTGCACGCAAACCACTCAGCGCGGTCTCGGAACGTGAGTTCCACGATCTTCGCGTGCGCCCGCAGGCCGACGAGTCAGCCAGCGCCGTTCGCGATTCTGCCGGCACCGCCTTCCTACGCACCGTTGAAGTTACAGGTAAGCCCATGACTAATCCCATTCGCTTTTGCCTTCCGGTCTGCCTCGCCCTGTTCGTGATCGTGGCTTTGGCGGGGTCAACCGCCCTGCGCACCACTGCTGCCGAACAGCTCTGGGAAATCGGCAAGCCGGACGGCAGCAACGCCGAGTTCGCGCTCGCACCCGACGGCTACGCCCGTTTCAAGACGGATGCCTTCTTCGTCGTCGGCGAATCGGACGCGAAGCGCGACTGGCCTTACGCGCAGCCCGGCCCGGCCGACGGCTGGGCCGGCAGCCAGCGGCACACGTTCACCGTGCGGTTCGGCCTGAAGTCCGCGCCGCCGGCCGGGCATTGCCAGCTCGAAATCCGCCTCCTCGACACCCAAGCCGGCGCGCCGCCGCGCTTGTGGGTGGATGTAAATGGCCACGCCTTCGACCGCGACCTGCCGCGTGGCGGGGGCGACGCGTCGATCCACGGTTCGCCGGCGAGTGGACGACCGCACACGGTCGCGATCGGGTTTCCCGCCAGCGACCTGCGGGCTGGCGACAATGACGTGAACCTCACGACGCTGAGCGGCAGTTGGCTGTTGTACGACAGCCTGCGGCTCGAGGCCCCGGCGGGCACCGAACTCGCGCCGGCGAAGACCCGCACGGCTTTGATTTTGGCGGAGGCGGTGCGCGCTTTGCGGCGGGACAACGGTCGCCTGGTTCAGCCGGTGCAACTCACGCTCAGTCACCACGGCGCGGAAACCGCGGCGACGATCCGCGTGGCCGGCTCCGAACCGCTGTCGGTCCAATTGCGGCCCGGCCAGCAAACCGTGGATCTCGCCATGCCGGCCGTTGAGAAGGAAACTCCGGTTCGCCTCACAGTTGAGGCCGGCGGGCAGGTGTTGGCCGAGCGAGAGGTTACGCTCAAGCCGGTTCGCCACCTCACGATTTACGTGCTGCCACACTCGCACACGGACATCGGCTACACCGAACTGCAGACCGCCATCGAGGAGAAGCAGGTGAACAATCTGCTGCGCGGCATTGAGATCGCGCGGCAAACGGCCGATTACCCCGAAGGCGCACGGTTCGTGTGGAACGTGGAGGTGCTCTGGGCAGCGGACCTGTACCTGCACCGTCTCGGGCCCGAGGCGCGGGCGGCCTTCCTCGACGCGGTGAAGCGCGGTCAGGTGGCGTTGAACGGCATGTATCTCAACGAACTCACCGGCTTGTGCCGGCCGGAGGAATTGGTGCGCTTGTTCCGGTTCGCCACGAAACTCGGCGCCGAGACCGGCGTGCCGATCGATTCGGCGATGATCAGCGACGTGCCCGGCTACACGTGGTCCACGGTCACGGCGATGGCGCAGGCCGGCATCCGGTACTTCAGCGTCGCGCCGAACTATTTCGACCGCATCGGCGACATCCTCCAGAAATGGGAGAACAAGCCGTTTTACTGGGTCTCGCCGTCAGGCAAGGAGAAGGTGCTGGTCTGGATTCCGTGGCGCGGCTATGCGATGTCTCACATCGTCAACCAGCTCAGCCCGCGCTTCGTCGAGGAGTACGAGCAGCAGCTCGAGCAGAGCGGCTATCCTTACGACATCGCCTACATGCGGTGGGCCGGGCACGGGGACAATGCCGTGCCGGATGAGGCGATCTGCGAGTTCATCAAGGATTGGAACACGCATTACGAGTGGCCGCGCTTTGTGATTTCCTCGACCGGCATGGCCTTCCGCGCTTTCGAGGAGCGGTACGGCAAGGAACTGCCCGAAGCGCGCGGCGACTGGACGCCTTATTGGGAGGACGGCGCCGGGTCGTCGTCGCAGGAGACCGGACTCAACCGCGCCAGCTCGGATCGCGTCGCCCAGGCGGAGTCGCTGTGGGCGATGCTGAATCCGGCCACGTACCCGGCCGCGGCGTTCGACGACGCGTGGCGCAATGTGTTGCTCTACTCCGAACACACCTGGGGCGCGTGGTGCAGCATCAGCGAACCGTCACGGCCGGAGACACTCGATCAATGGTCGATCAAGCACGGCTACGCGGCGGAGGCGGATCTGCAGTCGCGCGCGTTGCTGAGCCGGGCGCAGGCGTTGCTGTCTGGCGCGGAAGTGCCCAACACCGTGGACATCTACAACACCGCTTCGTGGCCGCGAACGGAACTCGTCACCATTCCGCGCGATTTCTCCGAAGCCGGCAGCCGCGTCACCGACGAAGCCGGAAAGCCGGTACCTTCCCAGCGATTGGTGAACGGCGATCTGGTGGTGCTGGTGCGCGACCTGCCGCAGTTTGCCGGCAGGCGGTTCACGATTTCGGGCGGCGAGGCGTTCAGTGACGGCAAGGCGACCGCGGCCGGCGTCGGGTTGAACAACGGTTTGGTGCAAGTGCGCCTGGACGAAAAGACCGGCGGCCTCGCCGAGCTGAGACTCCAAGGCGTGGAAGCAAACCTCGTGGACGGCGCCTCCGGCCAGGCGGTGAACGACTACCTGTACCTGATCGGCGACAACCTCGCGGATCTGCAGCGCAACGGCCCGGCGAAGATTCGGGTGAAGGAGCGAGGTCCGCTCGTGGCTTCGCTGGTGGTCGAGTCCGACGCGCCGGGGTGCCATCGCTTGACCCGCGAAGTGCGGCTGGTGGCGGGGCTGGATCAGGTCGAGTTGATCAATCTGGTGGACAAGGCGCGGTTGGTGGCGGCGGACTATCACGCCAAGAATGGCAAGGAGAGTCTCAACTTCGCGTTCCCGTTCAACGTGCCGGACGGCGCCTTGCGCATGGAACTGCCGTTCGCGGTGATGCGACCGGAGCAGGATCAGATTCCGAGCGCGTGCAAGAACTGGTTCACCGCCGGGCGCTGGGTGGACGTGGCGAATGCCGATTACGGCGTGACCTGGGTCACGCTCGACGCGCCGCTGGTCGAGGTCGGTGGCCTCACCGCGATCTTGCTGAATTCGCAAACCAATCCGGAGGTCTGGCGGAAGCACGTCGAGCCGACGCAGAAGTTCTATTCGTGGGCGATGAACAATCATTGGGGCACCAACTACCGCGCCTACCAGGAGGGCCCGGTGGTGTTTCGCTACGTGCTGCGGCCGCATCGCGGTTACGATCCCGTCGCGGCGACCCGGCTTGCGATCGCGCAGAGCCAGCCGCTGGTGACCCTCCGCGGACGCGGCGCCAAACCGAGCGGCCAGCCACGGCTGCAGTTGAGCGCCGACAACGTGCTGGTGACGGGCCTCAAACCTGCCGACGATGGCCGGGCGCTCATCGTGCGCTTGTGGAACAGCAGCGACCGCGACGCCGCAACGCGGATCGACTGGGCGGAGCCCAAGCCGGTCAAGGTTTCGCTGAGTGATACCAGCGAACAACCACGCGCGGACGTGAGTGGCGAAATCCAGGTGCCG
>JAKCAB010000759.1 GCA_021839785.1 bacterium
ATTGAAGTCGCCCAACTGGACCAGTGGCGCCTGGTCGCTGCCCTGGATGATCTGGCCATCCGGCGACCGGATCGAGAGGAAGCTCTGCAGCGTCTGCCAGTCCGAGGACGAGCCGGGAATCTGGTCCTGGCCGGGCGTGACCAAACCGCCCTGCGCTTCGTACAACATGCGGCTGCCCGGCGCGTTGAACGGGAAGGCGACATACACCGCCTCCGGCGTCGGGATGGGCAGCTTGCGCAAATCGAAGTGGAACTCCACGCGCTTCTCCGGTTCGTAGAGTCGAATCTCGGCGCTCACGCCGCGATTGCTGGCGCAGCCGTCCATGTCGGCCGACAACAACAAGCTTTTCCAAATCGGTCCATTGGCACCGGGCTTGAACTCGACATTCCGCAGCGTCGTGCGCTGAAAGGCGTCGCGCTTGATCTCGCGGTTCACCGGCATGGTCTCGTAAAGGCATTGGCCGAAACCCCAGGCCGCGCTTTGGTCCACTAGTTCGCGCCCGGTCTCCTTGTCCACGAGACTGCGGATCGCGCCCTTGGCGGCGTCCACCGTGAGTTTGTAGAAGGCGTTTTCCAGCGCGGCCGCGTCCGCGGCCGGCGTCTCTTTTGCCCGCGGCTGGTCGCTGGTTTCGAGGCGAAGAATCTTGTAGCCCAGCGGTGGCACGTCGCGCACCCAGAGCGCCCAGTAAGTGCCCTCGGCGCGGCGTTCCATCGCCTGCGCGAGCACGGTGTCGTTGCCGTCGAGGATGCGAAACTCGCGGTCGGGCGGGAGAATCTCGTGGTCAATAAATACCCGCACCAGACCAGACCGCGGCCAGTTCAGCGTGTTGAACACGGCCAGCGTCGGCACGTCGGCACGCGGCAGGAAGTCTTGCACCAAACCCATCGCCTCTTCGCGGAGCAGATGCGCGTTCTTCACCGCACTCCAGACATAAGAGGCCTTCTCGCCCCACTGGACCTCGGAGTTTTCGGCCAACGGATCGCTGATGCTCTCGGCCGCGCCATAGGTGTGCTCGTGGTAGAAGAGCAGATCGTCCTGGATCGCGTTGGCGCGCTGCAAAGTCGCCGGCTGCACTTCGGCGCCCAGCAGCGAAGCCATCGCCAGCAAGCCGTCGTTGACCTGCATCGCCGTCTCGGTCTCACGCGCGGCGGCGGTTTCGCGGGCGGCCGACCCGAAGCCGTCGGTCCACCAATCCGGCCACGCCTGGCGGTGGACTTCGAGGTCGTTCGCGTGGGTCTGCTCGACCCAGCTCAGGAATTCCTGCGCCGTGGAGAGCCGCAGTTTCGGCCAGGCGAACTGTTCATTCCAGGTCTTGACGAGGTCGCATGCGGCGGTGGACGGCGGCGAGTTGTCCGTGAAATAGCCGGAGAATTGAACGCCCACGCGGTCGAACGGGTAGTGGCGGTCTTGCAGCGAACGGAGGTACTTCGCCACTGCGGGCTGGATTTTGTCGGCGTCACCTTTTTCGACGCCCCAGAAATTCGCAGTCATGTAGTGGTCGGAACGGTAGGCCAGGACACGTTTGCCGGAGGGCGATTCCCACCAGAAGCACGTCGGCTTGTCGAACGGCAGGATCGACCGGGTTTGGTTGATGCCCATCGTGAGGTACCGGATGCCGATGCCGCCGAAGTAATCCGGCAGGCACCATCCGGCGCCGTTCACGTCGTTCTGCATCGCCGTCCGGATCGGAAAACCGAAGCGCTCCTTCATCTCGCGCAACGGACGAACCAGCGCCGCCAGCGCCTGTTCGGGCGCAATCTCCGACATGTTCAACATCAGGCCGCACACCTCGATGCGTCCTTCGAGCACGCGCTTCTTGAGCCGCTCGATCTGGCGGGCCGGCCGATCCTGCAAATACTGGCGCACCGCCCAAGAAGTCTCGCAGGTCCAGCGGAAGCGCGCGTCGTCCGGGTAGCCGTCGGTGAGGTCGCAATAGTCGAGCGCGTAATCGATGTAGCGGAGATGCTCGGGGAGAATCTCGGTTTGGGGCCGCGTGTAACCGATGTCCGTGTGGGTGTGCTGCGTGAGGTAAACCGTCCAGTGCCGCGGCGGTTCCACCGCGAAAGGTCCGAACGCCTGCTGAAATCCCGCCGCCTGCAACTGAACCGACACCGCGACCGCCGCGGTCAGGGCCGGCGTTTCCACGTCCAGATTCTGCGCACCTTTGTCCAGCTTGGGTGCAGTCGCCTTGAGCGTGCCAGCCCAACTTGGGCTCGTGAGTTGCACCGCCACATCGGACAAGCCGTCGGAGTCGATCGTGACCGTCACGGCCCCGCGCTCGCCGTCGGCCGCTTTGCGAACCAGCGGCGAGGCGGCGAGGTTAACGGAACGGACCGCCGGTGCAGCGACAGCGTCGGCCGCACGCGTGGTTTCAAGGGCGGCGAGGGCGAACGCAAGGCTGGAGCCAAGCGCGAGGAAACACGAAGCGAAGGAGCGAAAACGTCGCGGGTTCATGCGCGGATGTTTCGCTGCGGCTGCCAACCTGGCAAGGTCCAAAGCTTGGCGGCTTCGGGGCGGCTTCAGCGCTGTGAGATGCCGGGCTACAAGACAGATGTCACATTTTTTGTCGCAATTGTGACATGGAATTGGCAAACAATTGCGCACCGGGCCTGCGTAGAAATCCACCAAGGCGGGGGGGCGGAGTCTGATTCGCTGGCGTTGACCGCCTGGTCCTGGCCGTCGCCTGCGCCGCTTTGCGCCTTGCCTTGGTTCCCGCGTCAACCGAACCTTTCTGCATGATTCCAAGCCGCCTTGCATCGCTTCGTCCGGTTGCCTGCGCCTTAAGCGTGGTCGCGACACTTCTCGCCACCTTCACGAACGGGCTCGCAGTCCAAGCCGCCGAAGCCACACCCGCCACGATCAAAGTCCAAACCGACAGGCCTGGCGCCGAAGTCAGCCCGTTGATGTGGGGCGTTTTTTTCGAGGACATCAACTACAACGGCGACGGCGGGCTTTACCCCGAGCGGGTCAAGAACCGCTCGTTCGAGTTCACCGAACCGCTCATGGGTTGGCAGCAAATTGCGAAGGCCGGCGCTGTCGGCACCTTGAGCGTGCTTGATCGCGAACCGCTCAACGCCAACAACCCGCATTACCTGCGCCTCGCGGTCGAGAAAGCCGGCGACGGCTTTGGCGTCTCGAACGAAGGCTTCTTTGGCATGGGCGTCGAGAAAGGCGCGCGGTTCACGTTCAGCGTGGAGGCCCGCGTGCTGCAAGGTAGCCCGGCGACGCTCGCGGTGGACCTGGTTTCGCCTTCCGGCCAGCGCCTGGCGGGTGAGACCTTGCGCATCTCCGGCGGCGAGTGGACGCGGTATGCGAAGACGCTCCGCGCGAGCGCAACCGAGCCAAAGGCGCGTTTGAGTGTCTATTTGGTGGGTGCCGGCGCGGTGGATCTCGACATGGTTTCGCTGTTCCCGGAGAACACCTGGAAGCACCGCGCGAACGGCCTGCGTCCAGACTTGGTTCAACTGCTGGCGGACCTCGAGCCCGGATTCATGCGGTTCCCTGGCGGGTGCATCGTCGAGGGCCGCGACCTGAGCAAGCGTTACCAGTGGAAGACCACCATCGGACCGCTCGCGGAGCGTAAGCTCATCATCAACCGCTGGAACGACGAGTTCAAACACCGGCCGGCACCGGATTATTTCCAGTCCTTTGGCCTCGGTTTCTTCGAGTATTTCCAATTGTGCGAGGACATCGGCGCGGAGCCGCTGCCGATTCTCAACTGCGGCATGGCCTGCCAGTTCAACACCGGCGAACTGGTGCCGCTCGACCAGCTCGATCCGTTCATCCAGGACGCGCTGGACTTGATCGAATTCGCCAACGGCCCGGCCAGCAGTCCGTGGGGCGCGCGCCGGGCGGCGATGGGGCATCCGCAGCCGTTCGGCATGAAGTTGCTCGGCATCGGCAACGAACAGTGGGGACCGCAATACCTCGAACGCTACACGGCATTCGCCAAGGCGCTCAAAGCCAGGCACCCCGAGATACGGCTCATTTCCAGCGCCGGCCCCAGCCCCGCGGATGAGCGGTTCGACTTTCTTTGGCCGAAGTTGCGCGAACTGAAGGCCGACATCGTGGACGAGCATTGCTACGACCGCCCGGCTTGGTTCCTCGATAACGCCTTTCGTTACGATTCGTACCCGCGTACCGGGCCGAAGGTGTTCATGGGCGAGTACGCGGCTCAGAGCGACAAGACCGTGAGTGTGCTCAACCGGAACAACCTCGAATGCGCGCTCGCCGAGGCGGCCTACCTGACCGGCCTGGAACGGAACGCGGACGTGGTCACGATGAGTTCCTATGCGCCGTTGATGGCCCACGAGGAAGGCTGGCAGTGGCGGCCGAACCTGATCTGGTTCGACAACCTCCGCGCTTACGGCACGCCCAGCTATTACGTGCAACAGCTCTTCAGCCGCAACCGCGGCGACGTGGTCCTGCCCGTCCAGGCCGGCAACGCGCCACAGGCTGCCAATGGCCAGCCGCGCTTTTACGCCAGCGCCACCTGCGACCAGAAAACGGAAGAGGTAATCCTGAAAATCGTGAACGCCACCGAGCAAGCGTTGGAGGCGGAGATCGACCTCGCCGGCGCCCGCAAAGTGAAGCCGCGCGCACAGGCGACCGTGCTCACCAGCGCGCAACTCACCGACGAGAACTCGCTCGCCCAGCCACGGAAGGTCTCGCCGGTCAGCGCGCGCTTGAAAGTCAGCGGCGCGACGTTCCGCCACACTTTCCCGGCCCGGTCGCTGACCGTGCTGCGCGTCGCCACCAACGAGTAAGCGCGGGCGCGGCGGAATGATCGCGGGCACGCAGGTGGGGTTGGCCCCGCACACGCACCTTTCCTTTCGGGCGTGGCCCGCGTTGACTCTGGCGCGTGATGTTATGTGCCAGTGAAGTGCGCCTGACCTTCGGCTACCAGCGGTTGCTCGCTGGCGCGACGCTCGCGGTCGAGGCGGGCGAGAAGGTCGGCCTGGTCGGCCGCAACGGTTGCGGCAAGACCACCTTGCTGCGGATCTTGAGCGGCGAGGAACAACCCGATGCCGGCGAAGTGACGCGTCGGCGCGGACTCCGCGTCGGTTACCTCCCGCAGGAATTCGAGTTGGATGGCGCGCGCACGGTACGCGAGAACATCCAGGCGGGAGCGGCGGACCTCCTGGATTGGCTGCAACGCTACGAAACCGGCCGGGGCAGCGAATCCGAACTGGCCGAACTGCACCACCGCATCGAAGCCGCCGACGGCTGGAACCTCCAGACGCGCATTGCCGCCGAGGCTTCCGCACTGGACGCGCCGCCGCTGGACCGAATGGTTGGACCGCTGTCCGGCGGCGAGAAACGTCGCGTGGCCCTCTGCCGCGCGTTGGTCGCCCAACCCGATCTGCTGCTCCTGGACGAACCGACCAACCACCTCGACGCCGAGTCGATCCGCTGGCTGGAGGATTTTCTGCGCACCTTCGCCGGCGCGGTGATCTTCGTGACTCATGACCGCTACTTTCTGGACACGATCGCGACGCGTATCGTCGAACTCGCCGACGGCCGCTGCTTCTCGCATCCCGGCAACTACACCGCCTACCTGGAGTCGAAGGCGATTCGCGACCAGATCGCCGAGCAGTCCGAGCGCCGCCGCCAGCGGTTCCTCCGCGAGGAACTCGCCTGGGTGCGGTCCGGCGTGCGCGCCCAACGCTCCAAGCCCCGGCACCGCCTGGACACCTTTTACGCGGTCGCCGGTCTCGAAGCGCCGCCCGAGGAGCGCGAGATGGATCTGCTGATTCCGCGCGCACCGGAACTGGGAAACACGGCGGTGGAGTTGATCCAGGCAGGCGCGCAGGTGGGCGACGGTCCGGCGGCCCGCTGGCTTTTCCGCGGCCTGACCCTGTCGCTGAAGCCCGGTCAATGCACGGGCGTGGTGGGCCGCAACGGCGTGGGCAAAACCACGCTGCTCCGCCTTTGCCTGGGCGAGCGCCCGCCGGACGAAGGCACGGTCACGATCGGCCGCCAGGTGGCGTTCAATTACATCGACCAGGCGCGGATGCAGCTCGACGACACGAAGACCGTGATGGCCGAAATCGCCGACGGCGGCGAAACGGTCCGGTTCGGCGAGGAGCACCTGAGCGTGCGCACTTATTTGCGGCGATTTCTCTTTGCCGAGGAACGGGTCCGCGAGCCGGTCGGCAAGCTCTCCGGCGGCGAACGCGCCCGGCTGATGCTGGCGAAGGTCCTCAAGCGCGGCGGCAACGTGCTGGTCCTGGACGAGCCCACCAACGACCTCGACCTGCCCAGCCTGCGGATGCTCGAAGAAGCCCTCGCCAGCTTCGATGGCACGGTGCTCGTCGTCAGCCACGACCGCTACTTCCTCGACCGCATCTGCGACCAGATCGTGGCCTTCGAGGCGAACGGCGTTTTCCTCCAGCCGGGCAATTACTCCTATTACCTCGAAAAGAAGCAGGAACGCGACACGCGTGACGCTGCGCTGGCCGTTCGCTTGCGACCCGCCGGAAACGGAAACGAAGCCACCGCACCGGCAAAACCCGCCCGGCCCCGCAAGCTCACGTTCAAGGAACTCCGCGAACTCGAGGGCATCGAGTCGGCGATCGTCACCGCTGAAGCGCGGGTGGCTGAGCTCGAGTCGATCCTGAACGATCCCGCGTTCTTCGCCACGCGGGCCGTGGAGTCGCCGCGCCTGGTTGCCGATCTGGAGACTGCGCGCACGGAGGTGGCCCGACTCTACCACCGCTGGCAGGAATTGGACGCGGTGGGCAAATCCGCGTGAGTGCACCGGGATCCAGCTCGCCGACTCCCCGGCTGGCGACCGACTTTAACGTGGTCGTGGTCGGCGGTGGCGCGGCCGGACTCTTTGCCGCCATTGCCTGCGCCGAAGCCGCGCCGGGTCGGCGGATTGTCGTGCTCGAAAAGGGCCCCGAGTTTCTCGCCAAGGTGCGCATCTCCGGCGGCGGACGCTGCAACGTCACGCACGCCTGTTTCGATCCGCGCGAACTCGCGGAGCGCTATCCGCGCGGCGGCCGGGCCTTGATCGGGCCGTTCCAGCGTTTTCAGCCGCGCGATACCGTGGCCTGGTTCGGCGCCCGCGGTGTGTCGCTCAAGACTGAGCGCGACGGCCGGATGTTTCCCGTGACCGATTCCTCGCGAACCATTGTTGAATGCCTGCTCACCGCCGCGCGCCAGGCCGGCGTGGGGCTGCGGTCGAACACCGGCGTCGATGGGGTCGTGCGCGGCGAGGACGGCCGGTTCGCCCTGAATTTGCCGCGCGGCGAAACGCTGGTCTGCGACAGGGTGCTGCTGGCCACCGGCGGATGCCGCGCGCCCGCCGCCGGACGGCTGGCCGAAATGCTCGGCCACACGCTGGTGCCGCCGGTGCCTTCCTTGTTCGCCTTCAACATCGACCTGCCGTGGCTGCGCGCGTTGGCGGGCGTTTCGGTGGAAGCGGTCGAGGTAGGCGTGCCGGGAACCCGTTTGCGCAAGCGCGGGCCGTTGCTCTTCACTCACTGGGGCGTGAGCGGCCCCGCCATCTTGAGACTCTCCGCCTGGGGCGCGCGGATTCTGCA
>JAKCAB010000244.1 GCA_021839785.1 bacterium
GTTAAAGAATCGGCCAGCCTCTTGTCCGCTTGTCTGGCGCCAGCCACTAACCATGGGCTGGTTTGGGATGGATGAGAATATATCCATTATTTATGCGAGACTCAATATTGGGTCCATTCAACAGCAGAACTCTCTGACGGCGTGGTTTCTTACGATTCGCAGAATCTTGCAAACGTTGCCTCTGCGGCAAATCAGGCTGTTGTTGTGCGTCCCGTTCAAACAGTCCCGTGGCATCTGCCGCTTGCCCCACTGCAAACACACACGGACGAAACCAAAGACCTCCTCGTCTGTAGCGAACTCCTTCGCTTGATCCCTGGCCCCGGGGCGGCTCTGGACACGCTCAAAGTTAATATCGTGGCCAACCCGTCCCCGGTGCGCCCGGGTGAGCAAGTCAACTACGTGATGACAGTGGTGAACCAAGGTGTGACAGATCTGTCGGGTGTCGAATTGCGCCAACTGATGCCGGCCTACATGGTGGACATCTACTACTCTGGCGGCACGTGGGAGAGCGTGAGCGGGAACAACTACTATCTGGACTCCGGGGACATCGTGACGTGGAATCTGGGCACGCTGCCGGCGGGCCAGAGCCGCAGCGTCGTGTTCTCGGCTGAGGTGACGAGTGGAAGCGGAGCACCCACTAACGGAACGCAGATCGCGACGACGGCGATGGCACTGGCTGCGAACGGCGCGAGTTCGGCGGCTTCGGCCAGCGTGATTGCTCACGCCAATCCGGCCCTGCGCCTGAGCATGACGGGAGATCGCAGTCCGGTGCAAGCGGGCGACGTGCTCACCTACACGCTGGACTACGGCAATCCCGGCGCGGTGAGCTTGTCAGGCGTGGGGTTGCGCGCGGTGGTGCCGGCGGGCACGACGTTCCTTTCGGCCAATGAAGGCGGGGTGCTGACGAACAACGAAGTGATTTGGGATTTGGGCACGGTGAGCGTCGGGGCGTCCGGCCAGCGCACCTTGCGCGTGAGCGTCAACGCCGGTTTGAACAACGGCGCGACCATCGCGGGCCACGCGGAGATTGGCGGCGGCGAAGGCCGGGCAGACACGCTGACGGTGGTGCAAACCAGCCCGGTGCTGGCGCTGACGATGACGGCTTCGCCCGACCCGGTGCGGCCCGGCGAGCAAATCAACTACGTGATGACGGTGGTGAACCGGGGCGCGGCGGACTTGAGCGCGGTGAGAGTGCGCCAACTGATGCCGCCCTACATGGTGGACATCTACTACTCTGGCGGCACGTGGGAGAGCGTGAGCGGGAACAACTACTATCTGGACTCCGGGGACATCGTGACGTGGAATCTGGGCACGCTGCCGGCGGGCCAGAGCCGCAGCGTGGTGTTCGCGGCGACGGTGAACACTGGCAGCTACGCGCCGCCGAACAACGCGCTCATCACCAGCAGCGCCGAAGTCAGCCACGCCGGGGGCAGCGGTGTCAGCGCCTCGGCCAGCGTGATTGTAGGCTGGCCACATCCAGTCGTATGGGAGATCGGAAGCGGCGGGAACGGCCATCGCTATCAAGTCGTACCGGGTGGAATGACGTGGGGGGAGGCCAATGCCGCTGCCCAGACTGCTGGTGGTTACCTCGCGACGATCACTTCAGCGGCGGAGAATGATTTCGTTTTCAGCCTGATTGACCGGGCCAGCATGTGGAGCAGCAGCGGAACGTCAAGATTCGGGCCGTGGATCGGCGGGGTCCAGTCACCAGGCTCTCCGGAGCCAGCAGGCGGCTGGGGCTGGATCACGGGAGAAGCGTTTGGTTATTCGAACTGGTATCCGGGAGAGCCGAACAACGGCAATGGGAATCAGGACCGGATATACTTCCTCACCGCGTCGCCGTTGGAGCGCGGAGCAACATGGGGCGACAAGAGCGCCTCTGATACTCTCCCTGGCTGCGTGATTGAGTTCGCGCAGGTCGTGATTCAGCGTCCCACGTTCAGCCAGGCTCGTATGCGGAGTGATGGAAGCGTGGACTTGGATTTGATGGGCGAGACAGGGGTCCGTTACCGGGTTCAGGCTTCGACGAATCTCGTTGACTGGATTGACATCGGGACGGTCACGCCGAATGGCGGTCCCGCCGCATCGTTCCGCGACCTCGGTGCGACGAATTTGACGCTGCGGTTCTATCGGTTGGTGACCCCGTAAAAGTCGTTTGAAATTCGCTCCGCCGCCGCGTCTCAACGTTGAATCTCACTCGCCGGGTTTGCGCTCGGATATTTTCTGCGCGTAGTCGCGCAGTTGTTTTTCCAGTTCGGCGAGGCGGGCGGCGATTTTCTCGCGGGCTTCGCGGTGTTCGTCCATTTCCATTTTCGGGAACATGCTCTCCGCGTAGTAGGGCAGGTGGCCGGAGGTTTTATACATTTTCTCCTTGGCCAGATGCGGCTGGGCTGTTCTTCAAGTTTCCGCCATCTTGTTTGCGGCAGTTTGCCTGTAGAAGGAACGCCCGACGCGATCAATGTGATCGCGTAGCGGCTGGTGGAGGATCCCGCCGTAAGCCACAACATCGAAGTTGTAGGGCAGCGGCAGGTCATCCAGTTCGCCGGCAATGGCGGCCAGCTTCCACAGGGGAATCGCCCCAAAAAGAACGAGATCCACATCGGAATTGGGTTGGGCAGCGCCCTTGGCGCGCGAACCGAAAACTCGCGCTTCGGCCACCTCAAGGTGGCGGCGCAACACTTCGCAGATCAATTCTTGCTCCCAATCGACGAGGCCAAACCGGCTCATGACGCGCTCCTGTTCTTGAGGAATTCGTAAAGTTCGTCCAGTCCGTGCAGGAAGCGCGCGGCCATCTCCCGCACCGCCTGGTCAACCACCGCTTCATCATAGGTGTGCGACAGGCGGTTGCGAAAATCCAGCATGTCAATCCAGAGCTGGCCGTCGTTGATAATCCTGGCAGCAAACGCCTGTTTGGCCACGTTCTTGGGCGTGACCGGTTTGAGCACGATCCCGCTGTGTTCCAGATAGTCCTTCAATGTCTTCCACGCCAACTCGACGGTGAACTCGAACCGCTGAACCGTGCCTTCCTTTTCCAGCATTGAACGACTTTCCACATCATCCAGGGCTTCACGAAGCAGCAACAGAGCTTTCTCGAAGTTCTCGAACCGCTGTTTCCATCGAATGTCTGGTTCCATGCGTCAAGGATAATGGGCCGTCAGCGCAGCGACCACTGCAAAATCAACTCCCGGACTTGCATTTGTCCAGCTTCCGCGCGTAGTCGGCCAGTTGTTTTTCCAGTTCGGCGATGCGGGCCTGGATTTTCGCGCGGGCTTCGCGGTGTTCGTCCATTTCCATTTTGGGGAACATGCTTTCCGCGTAGTACGGCAAATGCCCGCTGGTCTTGTACATCTTCTCCTTCGCCAGATGAGGCGTGCGGACGCGGACGTAGCCGGCGGCGAACTCGGTTTCCTTGGCCAGCTTTTCCAGTTCCTCGACGAGCACCGTGCCTTTGGGCAGCCAGAGCGGCATGCCGGGGCCGGTGTAGTCAGGATCAATGAAGTAAAGGCCCATCTCCGCGCCGATCTTGCGGTGGTCGCGCTTCTTCGCCTCCTCCTGCATCTTGAGCCACTCGTCGAGCTGAGTCTTGTTCTTGAACGCGGTGCCGTAGATGCGCTGGAGCTGCGGGTTCTTCTCGTCGCCCTTGTAGTAGGCGCTGGCCACGGTGGTGAGCTTGAACGCGCCGATGTTGCCCGTGCGCATGACGTGCGGCCCGGCGCAGAGGTCGAGGAAATCGCCGTTGCGGAAATAAGAGATCGGCTCGCCGTCGGGGATTTGACCGAGCAGGTCCAGTTTGAACTTGCTCTCATTGCCTGGGCGCTCGGCCAAGCCGCCGAGCCGGCCGGACTTCGCGTCGGCGATGGCTTGCTCGCGCGTGACGACGATCCGTTCGAAGACGTGGTTGGCCTTGATCTCCTTCTTCATCTCCGCCTCGATGGCCGGGAAATCCTCCGGCGTGATGCGGTGGGCGCATTCGAGGTCGTAGTAAAAGCCGTTCTCGACCGGCGGCCCGTAGGCGAACTGGGCGTCCGGCCAGAGGCGGAGGATGGCGGTGGCCATGACGTGGGCGCACGAGTGGCGGATGCGCTCCAATTCGGACATGGCGTTGCGTTGGTCGAGTGTCTTGCGTTCCGGGTTGGCGGGCGCAGGCTGTGGATTTGCGGGCTGTTGGTTTTCGTCTGCCATAAGGTCTATTTCGCGCGAAGGACGCGAAGGGGGTGAAGGAGTTCCTTTCCCCCTTCGCATTCTTCGTGTTCTTCGCGCGACATCGTAAAACAAAAACGCCCCGGACGGTCGGTCAGAGGCGTTGGCGTTCACGGGGGTGATTCCGTGAACGCTAGAAAGTCGTCGTCGTGCTGTTCCGTTGAGCAAACACACTGGGACGGTAGCGAGGCCGGCCGTGGCTGGCAAAGGATTTGTGAACCGCAGCCGACCGCAAGAAGGGTCGTCCGCCGGTTGGACACTTGAGTTTCCTGGTGGTGCGGTTGGCCCCCGCGTTCCGGGTGCCCGCAGGTTTCATGCTTGCGCGGATTGGACATCCGCGCTCCTCGCGCTCCTCGCGATTGACAAACACCGCGCCGTCGCAAGGCTGGAGTGCGCGACACATGAACATCGTTGTCCTCGACGGCTACACCTTGAACCCCGGCGACTTGAGCTGGTCCGCGCTCGAAACGCTCGGCGCCTGCCGCGTCTTTGACCGCGCGCCACCTGGCGAAACCTTGGCCCGTGCGGCGGACGCCGAAATCGCGCTCACGAACAAAACGGTGCTGAATGCCGACGCGATCGCGCGGTTGCCGAAGCTGCGGTACATCGGCGTGCTCGCCACCGGTTACAACGTCGTCGATCTCGCCGCCGCCCGCGCGCGCGGCATCGTGGTGACGAACGTGCCGGGTTACAGCACCGCGTCGGTGGTGCAGCTCACGTTCGCGTTGTTGCTGGAATTGACCCACCACGTCGGCGCACACGCGGACGGCGTCCGCGCGGGCCGTTGGAGTCGCAGCGCGGACTTTTGTTACTGGGACAGTCCGCTGGTCGAACTCGCGGGCCTGACGCTGGGCTTGGTGGGTTTCGGCAACGTCGGTCGCGGCGTGGCGCGCGCGGCTGCGGCTTTTGGCATGCGAGTGCTCGTGCACACCCGCACGGTGCCGAGAACCGGCCTCGAGGGCGTTGACTTCGCCGACTTGGAAACCGCGTTTCGGCAAAGCGACGTGGTTTCGCTGCATTGCCCGCTGACCGAGGCGACGCGGCACCTGGTCAACCGCGAGCGCCTGGCCTGGATGAAGCCGACGGCGTTTCTGATCAACACCGGCCGCGGTCCGTTGGTGGACGAGGCCGCGCTGGCAGACGCGCTGAACAACGGCCGGCTGGCTGGCGCCGGGTTGGACGTGCTCAGCACCGAGCCGCCGCCGGCGGACAATCCGCTGCTCACCGCGAAGAACTGCGTCATCACGCCGCACATCGGTTGGGCCACGCGCGCGGCGCGCGAACGCCTGATGCAGACCGCGGTCGAAAACGTCCGCGCCTTCCAGGCCGGCCAGCCCCGAAACGTGGTGAGCTGACGCGCCGGCAATTCGACTTTCCGCCAATGACGATCGACGAAATCCTCAACGACGAGGCGCTGCGTCGCCGCGAGTTTCCTGTCACCGAACGGGCGGTTTATCTGGCGCACGCCGGGGTGTGTCCGTTGCCTCGGCGGGTGGCCCAGGCTGTTTCGGATTGCGCCGCCCGCGGGGCGCTTGACGACCAGGAAACGGCGGTACCGCGCACGTTTCTGAGCGAGACTCGCGAGGTGGCGGCGCGGCTGCTCCACGCCAAGCCGACCGAGATTGCCTTGGTTGGCCCGACTTCGCTGGCGTTGAGCCTGGTTGCGAACGGGCTGCCGTTTCCGCGCAACACGAACATCCTGGTCTATTTCGACGACTACCCGACCAATGTTTATCCGTGGATGACTCTGGCCGACCGCGGTGTGGAGGTGCGTTTCCTCAACGTCCGCCGGCTGGGCACGATCCGGCCCGGCGACGTGCTGGGCCAAGTGGACGAGGACACGCGGTTGGTGGCGCTGGCGTCCTGTCATTTCATCGCGGGCTGGCGGCTGGAACTGGAGCGTCTCGGCCGGGCGCTGCGCGCGCGCGACATCTGGTTTTGCGTCGATGGCATCCAGACGCTGGGCGCGTTCCCCACCACGGTCGAGCACGTGGACATCTTCGCGGCGGACGCCCACAAATGGCTGCTCGGGCCGTGCGCGGCCGGCGTGCTTTATGTGCGCGAGGAACTTCAGCAACACCTCGCGCCCACGGTCTATGGCTGGCACAACCTCAGTTGCCCCAGCTTCGTCGCGCAGGAAGACCTGACCTTCAAGCCCGACGCGCGCCGGTACGAGGCCGGAAGCGCGAACCTGGTGGGCATGGCCGGCCTGCGGGCGGCGATGGAGTTGGCATTCGAACTCGGTGTGGACGCCATCGCGGCCGAGCTGCGGCGCAAACGCACCCTGCTCGTGCCGGAGTTGGTCGGGCGCGGTTACGAGGTGTTGGGCGCCGACGCGCCGCCGGACAACGT
Source organism: bacterium (assembly GCA_021839785.1). Next base: position 6,553 of record JAKCAB010000244.1, read on the forward strand.
CAGCGGGATTACCAGCTTCCACCGTCCCGGCGCCGACATGGCGGCGCTGCACCAACGATTGACGGCGGCGGGCGTCGTGGCCTCGCTGCGGACCGACCGTGCCGGCCAGCAATACCTGCGGTTCTCGCCGCACTTCTACAACACCGACGCCGAGCTGGGCCAGGCGCTGGAATTGCTATGACCGCCCGGTCGGCTGCGGAGCACCGTAGCGGGTGCTCACGAACCAGCCGGTCGCGGCGAGCGAACCAAAGGCCAGCCGCGCCTGCTCGGGTCGCGCGGGCGTCGGTGGCCGGAAGGCGTTGGCGACCGCCTTGTGCATCTGGGTAAACCACCACTGCGCGCGCACCACCCGGCGCGCCCGCCGGATGGCCGGGGTGAACCCAGCCGTACCGTTGAACGTGAGTTCCAGTTGCTGCGTGTTCAGGTCGTGTCGTTCGTTCATTTTCACGCGTGCAGCCTAGTGCCGGGGGTCGGTCAAAAACGGTCCGAGCCCAAAGGAATTTTTTGCGGAAAATCGCGGCTTTCCGGCGCGCGGTGCGAATTCCGGACCGCGACCGGTCCCCGGTCGCCGCTGTCCTGCCCGGGAAAGCGCGTTGGGCGCTTTCCCGGCTTTGCTCGCGTGCCGAGTCGCTGCGGCTGAGACAGCCGCGCGCCGGGACGGAATGTTGCCGGCGGCGGACGGAGCGGCGAAGCGGTGGAGCGCCGGTGTCCAACCGGCGACTGGCGCAGGCGGCACGCAGCCGCTTCAACTTCAGTGCCGGTCCTCGAACAGATCGAGTTGCGCGTCACGCGGGCGGCGAAAGGCCGCGGTTGAGAGTTCGGGGAATTCGCCGCTCAGGCCGGCGCGCCGGCGGGAGACGTGAAACAGGCGCCGGATTTGCTCCGCGAAAATGCCTTCGCCTCTCATGCGGGTGCCGAAGCGCGGGGCATTCAATTTGCCGCCACGAATGGCGCGAATCCGGGCCAGCACCGTCTCCGCCCGATCGGGGAAATG
>JAKCAB010000326.1 GCA_021839785.1 bacterium
GTCGGCGGGGTTCACCGAAAAGAGCACGGTGCACTTGAAGCCGTGGCGCTGGGACAGGATGCCGGCGAGCATCGGCAGACCTTCCTCGGAGCGATACTCCTCGTCGCCGGCGAGGAAGACGATGTGCTTGCCGCGGCCCGGCCCGTCCTTCGGGGCAAACGTGGCCCAGTCGGCGGCGTTGGCGAACAGCGAGGCGGCGCACACGGCGGCAAGGGTCAAAAGGCGTTTCATGGCCGCAGTGTGGCCACGGCCTCGACCGGTGGCGACACCAAATCAAGGCGAACGCCGAAGCGGTCGCCAACGCCGGCCTTGGTGAAGCGTGCCGCTTTACTTGCGGATCAGCGCGTACTCGATCGAGTCCACCAGCGCTTGGAGCGAGGCGGTAATGATGTTTTCGCTCACGCCGACGGTGCCCCAATCGCGCTTGCCGTCGCTGGAAGTGATGAGCACGCGCGTCCGGGCGGCGGTGCCGGCCACGCCTTCGAGGATGCGCACTTTGTAGTCGGTGAGTTCAACCTTCCGGAGTTGGGGGAAGGACTTCACCAAGGCTGACCGCACCGCGCCGTCCAGCGCATTCACCGGGCCGTCGCCTTCCGCGACCGTGTGGTGCACGGTTTTGCCGACGCGGACTTTGACGGTGGCTTCGCAAACCGAGTTCGCGCCGTTGCTGCGCATCGAAACGTGGTAGGAATCCACGGTGAAGAGCAACTCCGGGTTGTGATCGAGAATGCCGCGGATGAGCAGGGCGAGCGAGGCCTCGGCGGCTTCGTACTCGTAGCCCTGGCTTTCCAGTTCCTTCACTTTGGCGGTGATGGCGCGGGTCTCGGGCGCATCCGGCGCGAGCTTGAAGCCGAGTTCCGCCGCCTTCATCAGGATGTTGGTGCGGCCGGACATGTCGCTCACCAACACGCGGCGGGCGTTGCCCACAGCCTCCGGGTTGATGTGCTCGTAACTGCGCGCCACGCGGTCGATGGCGTGGACGTGCATCCCGCCCTTGTGCGCGAACGCAGTCTGGCCCACCCACGGCTGGCGGGGGTCGTGGCGGAGGTTCGCGATTTCGTCCACAAATTCGGACAGCTCCTTCAGCTTGGCGAGCGACTTGGCGGGCACGCCCTGCCAGCCCAGCTTGAAATGGAGCAGCGGGATGACGCTGGTGAGGTTGCAATTACCGGTGCGCTCGCCGTAGCCGTTCACCGTGCCTTGAATCTGCGAGGCGCCGGCCTCCAGGCCCGCCAGCCCGTTGGCCACGCCGAGGCCGCAATCGTTGTGGGTGTGGATGCCGATGGCGCAGGCCAACCGCGCTTTGGCCAGCGCGGTGATCCGCGCAACCTCCGCCGGCAGCCGGCCGCCGTTGGTGTCGCACAGGCACACGCAATCCGCCCCCGCCTTTTCCGCCGCCTGCCAGGTGGCCAGCGCGTAGTCCGGCGCGTCCGCGTAACCGTCAAAGGCGTGCTCGGCGTCGTAAATGACGGTTTTGCCGTGGCCTTTCAGGAACCGGATCGTGTCGCCGATCATCGCCAGGTTTTCCTCCGGCTTGGCCCGGAGCACCTCGGTGACGTGGAGCAGCCAGGACTTGCCGACAATGGTGACCACCGGCGTTTCCGCCTCGAGAATCTGGCGCATCAGGTCGTCGGTTTCGACCGCCATGCCTTTGCGGCGCGTCATGCTGAACGCCGCGATGCGCGCGTGCCGCCATTGGCGCCGCGCGGCCTGCCGGAAGAACTCGAGGTCCTTCGGATTCGACCCCGGCCAACCGCCCTCGATGTAATGCACCCCGAAGGCGTCCAGCTTCTCGGCAATGCGGAGCTTGTCCGCCAGCGAGAAGTTCACGCCTTCGCCCTGACTGCCGTCGCGCAGGGTGGTGTCGTAGATTTCGACGTTGCGTCTCATGGAATGCCGCTCAACGAAGCGCAGCTTTCTACGGGAAATTAGCGCAACGTGCCAAGGTGAAAAGCCACCGCGAGCGGGAAGCGCGGGGTGCAGCGTGCCCCCGGCGGTGAAGTCAAGGTGCCGCGCGTTTGCCGGTAGGTGTGGCCTCCCTTGCACCTGCCGTCGCTGCGACCCGCATCCGTGCCGTGGCCGTGTCCCAGTTGGCCGACGCCCAGTACGCTGACCACGTCCGGCCACCGCCCATCGGGCGAGAAGGCGGCCCCGCGGATCTGCTTCAAATCCAGGGGAAGTGGTGGGCTCTGGTCCGCCCCCAGACGGCACAACTGCGCCGTCCCTCCGCTGCCCAAAGCGAAGAGGCATTGTTCGTCCGGCGAAATCGCGCACTTCCACAGCAGTCCCGGTAAACCGAGGCGCCAGTGGCGAATCTCGCGTCCGGTCGCCACGTCCAGGAACACGGCGCGTTCACCGGGCGTCGTTCGTTCGAGGGCCGCCAGAAAAATCTCGCGTTCCGTCTTACGCGGTTCTGTTCCAGTGCCGTTCATCGCTGCCTGTCAGAGCTTCACGCGAAATTCCGTGCGCCAACCCGCCAGCAACTTACACACCGCAGGTGCGCCACCGGCCCGATTCGTACCCGCCGGCAGACTCGCAGTCGAGGAGGCGTGCCCTTCGATTGCCTTGGCTAGCGCGAACTGCCAGGAGCACGAAGAGATTCGCACGCTGTGTGCCTGCGGCGTTTCGGCCGACTAGCGGTGAAATCGCAGGCTGGTGCCGACGGCACAGGATACGCACTGGCTGGGAAACTCCATCCACAGCCGGGCCAGCGCCGCCATGCCGGTGCAGTGCCCGGGCGCCAACACCGCCGGGTTCCGTCGGCGGATGGCCTCCACGGTCTTTTCCAGCCGCTCCGGGCCGGCCAGCAACAGGTGCGTTCCGCCGATCAGGGCGTGGATTGGCCGGCCGCCAGTGAGTTGGTCGATGTACTCGAGCGTGTTCACCACTCCGGAATGCGCGCAGCCGAGCAGCACCACCAGACCGTCGCGCGTGTCGAAGAAGAGCGCCTGGTCGTCCAGCAACGGGTCGGCACGGGTGCCGGCTTTGTCCAGAAAGAATCGCCCTCCGGTGTCCTCGAACGACGTGCGGCGGGGGATTTCGCCGGTCACGAAAACGCCGTCCAACACCTCCGTCGGTTTCCTGGTCCACACCCCGGCCGCGCCGGCCTGACGCACCACTTGCGCCGCCGCCGTGCTAAGGCCCACCGGCCGGGTGGTGCCGTCGGGATTGCCGGCGTACTTGGGCGCCACCGCCGCCGGATGCAGGAACAGCCGCGCGGCGGGCGCAGCCGCGTGCACGGCGGGCAGGCCGCCCGTGTGATCGTAATGGCCGTGGCTGAGAGCGACCGCTTCGATCTGTCCGAGCTCGAGGCCCAGGCACCCGGCGTTGCGGGCGAGCAGATCGCTTTGGCCGGTGTCGAACAGCAGACAGTGCCGGCCCGTGCGGATCAGAAAGGACAGTCCGTGCTCCGCCTGCAGTTCGCGCCCGTTGACGGTGTTTTCCACCAACGTGGTGATCCAGACCGTGCTGGGGTTGGCCGGGTGGGGCGACGTCTGGGTGACTACGTGGCCGACGCTCGTGGGCGTCGGGGCCACGTCATGGTTTCTTCGAGGTGAATTCATGGCTCAAGGGAGGGTGTCTGCTCCGGCCGCGCGCGAGTGCGATCGGACGGGGGCAACTCCATGAACTTGGCGGAAGCCGCCGCGACCACCCGCCCGTCCTGCCGCAATTCCGCCCGCATCAAATGGAGCGGCGGCCGAGTTTGCTGGATCCAGGCGCGAACGATGGCCACGCGATCAACCGCCGCCGGATGCCGGAATCGAACGGTGAGTTCGCCGGTCATGGCGCGGCAGCCATGCGCGAACAGGCAATTGGTCATTGCGCTGTCCAGCAGGCCCGCGATCGCCCCGCCGTGCAGGCAGCCGGGGTATCCTTCGAACGCAAGGCCGCGCGCGAAGCGAGCCTCGACACTGCCATCGGCGGCCACGGCGAACGCGAGCCGGAGTCCATTGGGATGGTCGGGGCTGCAGGCGACGCAATGCGGATGCTGCTGCGTCCGCAGGCGCTGGAAGGCGATTGGCTCGGGTCTCATGTTCGGTGGTCGGCGGCGGCCAGGATAACCAGCGCCAGTTAAGCAGCGGCGGTGCCAGCCTGCGGTCACTGGGGCGGACCGGATAAATTCGAGGGCGAAACGGCGGCGGCGCGGCCTTGGCCGGCGCCGGATGTCCGCCACCAACGAAAGGCAAAGACGGGCGTGGCGGTGTCGAGCGTGGCGGCTCTGATTCGTGGCGCCTCCGTTTTGACCCCTCGCGGAAGTCTTTTGGGGTGGCAAAGCCGCTGGCACCGCGCTGGACAGGCACTTATCTTCCCGCTGTGCCAAGCGAATTGCTGGATCACGTCCCGGATGGCGTGTTCGTCGTGGACGCCGATTGGCGGGTGACTTTTTTCAACCGCGCCGCCGAGCGCATCACCGGGATCAAGCGCTCCGAGGCTCTGGGGCGCCGTTGCTGCGATGTGTTCCGCGCCAGCATCTGCGAAAACGCCTGCGCCCTCAAACAGACCCTCGCCACGCGCCGCCCGGTGGTGAACAAGGTCGTCTATATCGTGGACGGTCGCGGCCAGAAGATCCCGATCAGCATCTCGACCGCCGCGCTCAAGGACGACCGGGGCCAGGTGGTGGGCGGCGTGGAGACGTTTCGCGACCTGCGCCTGGTCGAAGAACTGCGGCGCGAGTGGCAGCAGCAGGATTCCTTTGCGGACATCATCGGCCGGAGCGCTGCGATGCGCCAACTATTCGAGCTGCTACCGCCGATCGCCGAGAGCGACAGCACCGTGCTGCTCGAAGGCGCCAGCGGCACCGGCAAGGAGTTGGTCGCCCGCGCCATTCACAACCTGTCCCCGCGGCGCTCCGGCCGCTTTGTGGCGCTCAATTGCAGCGCGCTGCCGGACAACCTGCTCGAGTCCGAACTGTTCGGTTACAAGGCCGGGGCGTTCACGGATGCGCGGCGCGACAAGCCCGGCCGGTTCGCCCTGGCGGCCGGCGGCACGATTTTCCTCGACGAGATCGGCGACATTTCCCCGGCCATGCAGGCCCGGCTGCTGCGCGTGTTGCAGGAGCGCGTCTATGAGCCGCTCGGCGGCACCGAGCCGGTCCGGGCCGACGTGCGGGTGCTCGCCGCCACCAACAAAAACCTCCGCGCCTTGGTGGACGAAGGCCGGTTCCGCGAAGACCTTTTCTACCGCGTCCACGTGATCCGGCTCGAATTGCCGGGCCTGCGCGACCGGCGCGAAGACATTCCCCTGCTGGTCGAGCACTTCATCGCGCGGATGAACCGGCTGCGCGGCAAGGACATTGCCGGCGTGTCCGACGACGTGCTCGCGCGGCTGATGGAGTACGATTTTCCGGGTAACGTGCGCGAACTCGAGAACATCCTCGAACACGCGTTCGTGCTCTGCCGGGGCGGACTCATTGAAACCGCGCACCTGCCCCCGCAATTGCGCGGCGACGCGATCGGCCGCGGCTTCCCGCGCAGCGGAGGCTTGACGCTCGCCGACTTGGAAAAGCTGGCCATTGCCGACGCCTTGCGCCGCCACCACGGCAATCGCAAGCGCGCCGCGCAGGAACTCGGCATCGATCCGAGCACGCTTTTCCGGAAGCTGAGGGCGCGGGGTTCGCAGGTTCGGACGCCGGCGGCGACGGATGCGGAAGCATCCCGATAGCTTGCTTTTTGCCACGGGCGCCGGGGCGAGAAGTCGCAATTTGCAATCTGCCGCCCGCGTTCTTGGGGCCTTCCAGGGAACGAATCGAACCGGGTTGCCAACTGCGGTGCCTGCAATTCGGGGCGCCGCGAGCCTCTGGCACGAAAGTCGCATTCCGGAAGGCGTGCTGCTCGCGATTCCCAATTTTCAGGGCCGCGTCTCGCCGGTGTTCGACGTGGCCTCGCGGCTGACCGTGGTGCGCGTCAAGGGCCGCGCCGAGGTGGCCCGGCGCGAGATCACGCTCTTCGAGACCCGGCCGGAGGGCATTGCCCGGTGCCTGGCCGAGTTGGGAGTCAACGTGCTGGTCTGCGGCGGCATTTCGTCAACCTTGGAGCGGCTCTTAAACCGCGACGGTGTGCGCGTGGCGGCGCAAGTTTGTGGCGACGTCGAAGCGGTGATCCGGGCCTTCCTGGACCGCACGCTGGATGCGCCGGAGTTTCGCCTGCCCGGCTGCTTCCAACAACACGTTGGCCGCCAGGCTCCCCCAGCCACCGCCAGCGATAAATCGCGGCGCCACCCGACGCACCGTCACGCGGCGGGCCATCCCGTTCCGAAACCGCCACCGAATGCCCCATGAAAACTGCCTTTCTTCGTCAAGCACGATTGGCTGCGCGGACCGGCGGGGAACGGCCGCCGGTACGGTGTTGGCCGGGCGAATCTTGGCCGGCGGTGACGCTGGGGCTGTTGGTGGCCGGCAGCGTGGGCGCCGTCTGGGACGCCGCTCACCAGAGGACCAAGCACCGGCAGGCACTGCCGGAAATTCACGCCGTCGCACGATTGCTGGGTACGGCTGACCTGGCCCTGTCCAGCGCCTCGCGCTGGCTGCGGCATCCTTCGCTGAGCGAGCCCGGCGCGGCCTTCGCCGATGCGCCGGCCATCCTGGACGTTGATCCCGCCGGGGCCGCGATCGCTCCCCCGCGGGCCGTGCTGGCGGGCGCCGCGGTGGCCCCGGCGATGCCGAGCGGAGGTTCACCGGCGCCATGAAACGGCACCTGGCATTGATCCGCTTTGCGCTGGGCAGCAGCCGCCGTCGCGCGGGGCGAACGGTCGCGCTCGGCGGCGCGCTGGCATTGGTCACGTTCGCCTTTTCCGCGGTGCTGTTCCTCACCGAGGCCTTGCGGCGCGAGTTCCACCTCGGCGCGGAAGTCCTGCCCGACTTGACCGTGCAACGGCTCGTCGCCGGCCGGCCGGCGCTGATTTCGGAGCAATGGGTGGGCAAAATCGCGGCGATGGCCGGAGTCACGTCGGTCGCGGCGCGGGGGTGGGGTTATTATTTCGTCCCGGCGTTGGCCGGCAACTTCACCGTGGTGGGGATGGACACCAGCCCGGCGCGCCAGCCCGTGGATGCACCGGTGGTCGTCGGCCAAGGGCGCTTCTTGAACCCTGGCGCGGCGGGCGAAGTGGTGTTGGGCGAGGCCCTCGCGGGCTTTCTGGGGCTGGAGGTGGGCGACGCCCTCACGTTGCCCGTCGGCAAGATGGGCAAGCGCTTGGAAATCGTCGGCCTGTTCCGGTCGAGCGTCGCGCTGTGGACCGCGGACGTGATCCTGATGAGCGACGCGGATGCGCGCGAATTCCTGCAAGTGCCGGCCGGGCTGGCGACCGATCTGGCGGTGCGCCTGAGCACGCCCGACGAGGCGGTGGTCGTGGCCCGCAAGATTGCCGACCTGATTCCCGACGGCCGCATCCTCGACCGCCAACTCATGAACCGCGCCTACGATCTGACCTTCGACACGCGCGGCGGAATGCTGGGGGCGATGTTGCTGCCCGCGCTGGTCGCCTTCCTGGTGCTCGCGTGGGATCGGCTGACCGGTGTGGGGCCGGGCGAACGGCGCGAG